>CACJAC010000004.1 GCA_902591275.1 uncultured Prochlorococcus sp.
GTAATATTCTTAATTCAGAAAAGAAAGTTATCAAAACTTGTTGGTTAACTCCAAATGGAGTTCTAAGGTCATTAATTGAAATTATTTTTTTAGAAAGAAGCTTAGAAGTAATTATCTTGGCGGGTAACACAAATGAAATAATTGATTACTTTAATCAAATTATTTTTCCAGCGGACGATGTACTTCTGAGTGAACCTTCCTTGATAAATAGAATTCAGGAAATTGATGAATCTAGTTCATGGAGAACTTACCAGCCTATTTTCTTCAAAACAGAAGATAAAGAATTTGAAATATATAAAAATAAACTAAATTTACTAAATTCCAATGATTTAAACATTTGGAAGATTAATCAGGCAATACCCTCATTAGAAATGGAAATAAACGGAAAAAATAATCCTCTTGAGCTTGGATTACAAGATCTTATAGATTTTAATAAAGGTTGTTATTTAGGACAAGAAACAATGTCTAAAATAAAAAATGTTTCTTCTTTAAAACAGGAAATAAGAATTTGGAAATCAATTGAATCTAATTTCAATTTAGATTTAGAAGATAAAAATTTATATACAAATTCTGCCAAGGATATTTCTGTAGGCAAAATCACTAGTTTTTTTAAATCAGATTGTCAAATAAAAGGTTTAGCTATGATAAAAAGAAAATATTTAGAGGAAGAAAGTTATTTTTTTTCAGAAATTTTTGGAAAAATTATTATAAATAAATCTGTAGGATCAATTTTTCTTTAATCGATTCTTGATTAAATATTCTGCAATTTGTAAAGTAGCAAAACAATCATCTTTGTTATATTGAATAATTTTCTTTAAAAATATTTGGTTTTCTGTAATTTGATATTGAATCCACCAATAAAGTGCTTTAGAGCCACTTACATTTTTCTGCGCCCATTCAAATCCAAGCCAATTAGAAATATTTTTTAAGCCATAGTTTTTTAGTGGTAATATCCAAGACTTTCTTATTAAGGTATGTAAGTCAATAAATCTGGAGGAAAGTGAATCAATTTCTTCAAAACTAAAATTTAGTTCTTTAGCAATATTAATTATTGATATTTTTTCAGTTTCTCCGTAATGCAAAACTGGCCATTCCTTGTGTAAAAAAAGTATTTCAATAATTTGCCTGTAAGATTCTCCTTTATTGTTTTTAAGATTTAAGATTGGTTCATAGATAAGATCTTCTTTTTTTATAGACAAATTATTTACTTTTAAAAATCCATATAAAAAATCATGCTTTTCATCTGGATTTGACTCAATATCAAATATATAAAATCCCGAACATATTTTTTCTAATAGATCTTCCCTATTATTTTTATTAGAAATGAAATATGGTTCTCCAGAGATATATGCTTGTGCTTGCTTTACAAATATGGATGCTTTCTCATACTTCTGATCTTTGAATTTAGATAATTTCTCTCCAAGTTGTTTTTCGCTGTACGAAGCTAATGTTTGGGTATTAGTTATTCCATTTGCTTTGAGTAACGAGGCCGTTTTGGCCCCTATTCCATCTATATCTGTTAAGTATCCATTTTCTTTTGCTTCTTTGTCACAAAATTTTTGCCAGGAACAAATAGTACATTTTTTTCTATCTTGAGTTATTTCTGGTATAGATCCCTCCAAGCATTCATTCAAATTTAATAAAACATTTAAAACTTTTTTTCTTAATTTTTTGTTTAAATAAATTTCTTCAACTTTAACTTTTTTATAAAAAGTTGAAATTACTAATCCTTTCTCAATTTTAGATTCTTGAAAAGATTCCAACAGCATAGAACAAAAAGCCAAGTCGAATAAATGTTCTTTAGTTGTTTTGTGGCCTAACTTATAAACAGCAGGTAAATATTTATATTGTCCCCATTTACTTTTACCTTTAGTCTTTAAAAGTAATTGTGGAAGTATCTCTGCGTTTATATTTTGGAAAAGATTTCCTTTGATTTTTAATCCAATTACCCCTTGATAACCATTTTCACAAGCTTTTAATCCTGTATATATTTCACCATTACAAAATTCAGAGAAAATTTGAAACTGATTAATTTTATCTATAGCTTTATGGGGAGACCAAACTTCATAAGATTTTTTACCCTTAAAATCGAGCCATGCTTTTCTTTTGCATCTTGTAAAACTTTTTAAATGAAGAGAATTCAAATTATTTTTTAAGGCCGGTTTTAAAATTTACTTATATAAATTAGTATAGATAATTAAAAGAAATCAAGGAAATTTGAAATTTGACAGCTGATAAATTCGATAAGATAAAATTTGGAACTGATGGTTGGAGAGGAATTATTGGTTTTGACTTTAACCTGTCCAATCTTTCAAGAGTTGTTGTCGCTGCATGTCAGGAGTTGCATTATCAATACTATGAAGAAGTTAATTCAAAGAAAATTATTATTGGATATGATCGTAGATTTATGGCTTGTGAATTCGCCAAGCAAATAGTGCCTTTTGTAAGAGGATGTGGTTTCGAACCGATCTTATCTGATAGCTTTGTTACAACACCCTCTTGTAGTTTCTATGCCAAAGAAGTCGGTTGTCTTGGAGCGTTAGTAATTACAGCAAGTCATAATCCATATAATTGGCTAGGTATGAAAATAAAGAGCTTTAATGGATGTTCTGTTGACGAATCATTTACAAGTGAAGTTGAAAAAAGATTAATGCTTGGAAATTCAATTGAAAAAATAGATGGTATTAATCAATTGGCAAATATTAGGAAATTTCATTTAGATAGAATTAAATCCCTTTTTGATATTGACTATATTTCCAAGAGATTAAAAAAAATGAAATTGAGAATTTTTGTAGATTCTATGCATGGTTCAGCTGCAAATTGTATGGCTGAGATTTTTGCTTCTAATGATTTAGAAGTTATTTCAGAAATCAGGGAAGATGCCGATCCTTTTTTTGGAGGAAAACCTCCTGAACCTCTTTTGAATTATGCAGATGATCTAAAACAAACACTAATGAAAAATTCAACAAATGAAGTGAAAACTTTAGGAATTATATTTGATGGTGATGGTGATAGAATTGCGGCAATTGATGAAAAAGGAAGATACTCTAGTACTCAAGATTTACTTCCATACTTTATTAGCTATTTGGGCGAAATTAAAAATAATTCTTATCCAGTTTTAAAGACTGTTAGTGGTTCAGATATTATTAAAAATATATCAGAGAGTCAAAATAGAGATGTTTTTGAACTTCCAGTTGGCTTTAAATATATTGCTGAAAAAATGATTAAAGAAAAAATATTTATTGGAGGAGAGGAATCTGGGGGAGTTGGTTTTGGTGACTTTATGCCTGAAAGAGATGCTCTATATGCAGCGATGGTTTTATTAAATGGAATTGCTGAAAAATCTCAATATTTATATGAAACCTTAGATGAAATTCAAGAAGATTTTGGGCCAAGTTTTTATAAAAGAATTGATATTAAATTTCCAAATCAGTCAGAAAAAAATAATGTAAAAAAATTTATCATAGATAATATTCCTGAGAATATTAATAATCACAAGGTAAAAAGTATCTCAAAGATCGATGGAATAAAGTTGAGAATTGATAAAAATTTTTGGCTTCTTTTTAGGTTTTCAGGGACGGAACCTCTTTTAAGATTATATTGTGAAGCACCAAAAGAATCTTATCTAATTGAGGTATTAGAGTGGGGTCAAGAATTTATAAATTTGGCAGGAAAATAAGGATGAAAAATTTATTTTTAGCGAGTAAGAATAAAGGTAAAATTGAAGAATATAGGAAATTGCTGGCTGGAGTTAATTGTAAATTGTTACTCCAGCCAGAATCATTAGAAGTTGAAGAGGACGGACTGACATTTAGAGATAATGCAATTAAAAAAGCGAGTGAGGTTTCGAGAAAAACGAATAATTTTTCAATAGCAGATGATTCAGGAATTTGTATTGAAGCACTAGGTGGTAATCCTGGCATTTACTCATCTAGATATGCAGAAAATGATCAGAAGAGAATTCAACGAGTCTTAAGAGAACTTGATGGACTTCAAAATAGAAGTGCTTTCTTTATTGCTAATATTTGTGTTTGTTCCCCAGATGGTGCAGTAATTATTGAATCTGAGGCCAAATGTCATGGCAATATTATTTTAAACCCCAGAGGAAAAAGTGGTTTTGGGTATGACCCAATTTTTGAGGAGAGTACTACCAGATTAACTTTCGCAGAAATGAATAATGATATTAAAGACTCTTGTAGTCATAGAGGTAAAGCATTAAAAAAAATTATTCCAGATTTAATTGAAATTTTTTCTTAAATTCAATTAACCCAAGATCCATGAAGGCCATGAGGAATTGAAATGGGTAATTCATAAACAGCTAATTCTTTTAAGTCTTTTGCGTCTAATATCACTAAATCGCTTCCTCTTCTTTCTCCATTCCATAGAAGTATAAATAAAAATCCCTCATCTTCTTTTGAAGAGTTTTCTGATGGAACCATAATTGGTTCACTAACAAATCCACTTGGACCTGCTGACCAAAAAATCTCTTCCTTAGAAGTGAAATTTATTTTTTTTATTGTTTGAAGTGGAGCGTTCCCCATCTTTTTAGATGTGCTTGCCATCCAACTAAACGTTGCTTTTAATCCTAAGTTTTTAGGATTAACAACAGCAAATTCACAACATTGTTCACTGAAAGTTTCAATTTCACAAGTTTTTGTCTTTAGATCGATAATTGATCTTTTAAGTTTTCCTTCTGGATATTTATCAAAGTCAATATCCCTAAAATTCTCGTCTGGACCAACTGATGGGAAATCATCATAAAAAATACTATCTAATACGATTTTGGAATCTTTTTCAAAAGCGTTTACATGATGAAAAACGAATCCTTCTGGAGCATTTATTGTTAAGGGAGGCTGTCCTCTAAATAATCCACTTTCTCTAGGGATGATAAAAAACTTTGCCTTTTTACTTGGGTTTGATTTTAGACATTGTGCTGCTCCTCTTTGACCCATTACAAATGGGAGAGGATTGAAATCAATAGCATTCTGTAAAAATATTGCCCAATTAGTTGTAATTGCGAAATCATGAAGAAATGCAAAGCCATTAAAGGTATCTTTTCTGTCAAAAATGAGCTCTCCAGAATTTGTACCAGCATTGTCAAATTCCATTAATCTAATGGTACTTTTTGGCCCGGTTTGTACTCCAAAAGTGACTAAAAGTTCTGAAGATGCATTTGAGTTTAGGTCTGTTTTGGGATGAGCACTGAATGCTTCGTTTGGCTTGAGTACTCCTTTTAATGTTGTTAAACCAATAGTTTCAAGACTATCAGGATCCATTGCATGTGGACCTGCTGCTTCCCATAATGCGAGAATTTCATCTCCTAATTTAATGACATGTGTATTAGCGATATTCTTGAATTTTAGATCTAATGCATTATTTAAAATTCCTCCATTTTTTTGTGTTCCAAAAACACCTCTATAAATAAATTTATCTATTTTTTCTTCTTCCAAATACCCCTTAGTTTTAACAAATCTATTTGTTAAGAATGGCTGACCATTTTCGAATTTTATGGATGTTATCATCCCATCACCATCAAATGGATGATGAACCCATTGTCCACCTCTCTCTAATATTCCTGGTCCATTTCTTAATAATGTTCCATTTAAATTTTTAATATTATTACCTTTGCTAATTTTAAGAGGCTCTTTAGTTAGCTCCTTTTCTACATTTTGATAAGCACTTGACCAATCTTCCTTTTTAAAAATATTAAATGTATCAATTTTTTTATATTGTAAATTAGTCACAACAAAATAATCACTCTGTTTATTCTCGCCAAAAATCAACTGAATTGTGGCTGATTCGAAAAAATTCCTATTTTATTGTTTTTCTAACATTCCTTTACTACTTGGAATTGAATCAAATCTTCTTGGATCCATCTCGGCAGCCATTCTCATTGCTCTTGAAAAAGCTTTAAAGCACGCCTCAACTATGTGATGTGAATTACTTCCTCGTATTTGATTAATATGCAGAGTAATACCGCTATTATTTACAAAGGCAATAAAAAACTCTCTTACTAGTTCAGTATCATAATTTCCTATTCTAGGGGCTTTTAATTGAAGATCATAAGATAGATGCGGTCTACCAGAGCAGTCTAAAGTGACTTGAACTAATGCTTCATCTAATGGGGCAAAGAAATGTCCAAATCTGCTTATTCCTTTTCTTTCTCCCAAGGCTTTTGAGAATGCTTTGCCTAATGCGATTCCTACATCTTCATTTGTATGATGATCATCAATATGGGTATCTCCAATTGCTTTTATTTTTAAATCGAACAAACCATGACTGGATATTTGATGAAGCATATGATCTAAGAATGGTATCCCGGTATCAATCTCAGAATTCCCATTCCCATCTAAGTTTATAAATACAGAAATATCTGTTTCATTCGTTTTTCTTTTTATTTCAGATTGCCTTAGAGATGACATTTTCATGCAAAAAACTTAGTTTACATTCCATTAATGCAGTAACCCGCATCAACATAAATTGTTTGGCCTGAAATGCCGCTAGAGAGATCACTTAATAAAAAAGCAGCTGTATTACCTACTTCTGTTTGAGTGACTGTTCTGCGTAAAGGAGCCTTTTCTTCAACATTGTGAATCATATCTAAAATGCCACCTATAGCAGAACTCGCAAGTGTTCTTATAGGCCCAGCACTTATTGCGTTAACTCTGACTTGTTTTTCGGGACCAAGTTCTGCAGAAAGATATCTTACTGAAGCTTCTAAAGCTGCTTTAGCAACTCCCATCACGTTATAGTTAGGAATCGCCCTTTCTGAACCTAAATAAGTTAATGAGACAACTCCAGCACCATCACTAAAAAGTGGTTTTGCTGCTTTACATAAAGGTGCTAACGAATAAGCACTTATATTAAGAGCCCTATTAAAACCCTCTGAAGTGGTAGCACTATAATCTCCAATTAATTCATCGCGTCCTGCAAATGCTAGGCAGTGAACTAATCCGTCAATTTGCCCCCAATTTTCCTTTATATTTTTAAAGATTTCTTCAATTTGAGCTGGATTTTGAACATCAAGAGGCAAAAATAACGATGGTTTTAAAGGTTCAGTTAGTTCTCTAACTTTAGACTCGAATCTTCCCTTATCATCAGGCAAATATGTGATTCCAAGTTCTGCGCCAGCCTTTGAAAGTTGTTGAGCGATGCCCCATGCTATTGAACGATTGTTGGCAATTCCCGTAACAAGAATTTTTTTGCCAGTTAGATTTAGAAGCATTTTGTTTATTATTTCTATTATTCTCCTATATAAAAGTACCTATCTTTACGGATTACTGCAAAATATACAATAATTTTCAAATATCAAAGAATTTTTAACTTAAATATGGTAAGAACAAATTCTATGGTTTTGGAATTAGGTTTTCAATTACCGAATTTCGAAATGTTAAATGCTAATTCATCAAAAAATGAATATTTTAATTCTCATAATCTAGATAGTCGGCATTTACTTTTAATGTTTATTTGTGCCCATTGCCCATTTGTTAAATATATTGAGAATCAAATTTTTACCTTAAGTAAAGAAATTGAAAATACAGTTCAAACAGTTGCAATTTCTAGTAATGATATTGTCACTCATCCTTCAGATTCTCCTAAAAATTTGAGATTACAAGCACAAACACAGGGATGGAGTTTCCCTTATCTATATGATGAAAATCAAAATTTTGCTAAGAAATTAAAAGCGGCTTGCACCCCAGATTTTTATCTTTTTTCAAATGAAGGAGATGGTGATTTTTTATTGTATTATCATGGCCAATTAGACGATAGTAGACCAGGTAATAATATCCCTCTATCTGGAAAAGATTTGCGCTCTGCCGTAAAAGATTTGAATCAAGATAATTCTTATCCTTCAAATCAGATACCTTCTTTAGGTTGTAATATTAAATGGACTCCTGGCAAAGAACCAAGTTGGTTTAAATAAATTAAAAATTTTTTTTACCCATAGAAATATGGTTTAGGGTTAATATATTTACTATGCAGATACCTCCATTTACTCTAGATAGGCAGTTCCAAGAAATTGGCTCTGAAATTGAATGTGAGGTTTCTAAAGTTTTAAAAGGGGGCCAGTATATTGGAGGACAAGAAATTGCAAAATTTGAGGAGAGTTTTTCAAATCTGATTGGTGTTGAAAATACTATTGGATGTAATAGTGGAACTGATGCTTTAGTATTAGCTTTGCGCGCATTAGATATTGGTGTGGGTGATGAAGTTATTACCTCATCTTTTAGCTTTTTTGCAACTGCAGAGGCTATTAGTGCAGTTGGTGCAAATCCTGTTTTGGTAGATATAGATCCCGAAACTTATCTCATTAATACTGAACTAATAGAACAAGAAATAAATTCTAATACCAAGGCAATTATGCCAGTTCATCTATTTGGTAATGCAGTGAATATGACCTTAATAAAATCTTTGGCCAAGAAATATGACTTAAAAGTAATCGAAGATTGTGCTCAGGCAACATGCACAATGTGGGAGAATTCCAAAGTTGGTAGTATCGGTGATATAGGTTGTTTTAGCTTTTTCCCTACTAAAAATTTAGGAGCTGCTGGAGATGGTGGAGCTGTAACAACTTCAGATCAAAAGATTGCTAAAAAAATTAGAGAACTAGCTGTTCATGGTAGCCCAACACGATATCACCATACTCAAATTGGATATAACAGCAGACTTGATACCATTCAAGCCGCCATATTAAAAATCAAAATTAAATATATTTCTAAGTGGATTAATAATCGTCAAAAAATCGCCAATAATTATCTTAATTTATTAGAAAAAAATCCATTTATTAGCTTTCCAAAAATTAGCTCCGATTCAATTTCCCATTCTTGGAATCAATTTGTCATCAAATTAAGAAACGATAAATATTCTTTAAATGAAAATTTTTCAACTTTATTTGATACTGATTGCAAAAAATACTATTCCTTAAGGAATTTGGTAAAACAACAACTTTTTGAAAAAGGTATCAATTCCATTATTTATTATCCAATTCCAATACACGCGCAAATAGCTTACAAAAATAAAAATTTTTCTAGAACAAAACTCATAAATACAGAGAGAATTTGTACAGAAGTTCTTAGTCTTCCAATGTTTCCTGAGATTTCTTATGCAGAGCAAGTTTATGCAGCGGATAATTTAAATAAAGTTTTAAAGAATTGTATAGAGGAAATTCAAATTTCAGCATAAAGTGATTTAAATAATCTTTGTTGTATGTTGTGATTGACAATAGGGCTTGAATAATTATTTTTTTCTAAATTAGATATCTCCCCATTTAATAGGTCAGAATTTGACACTTTAGATAATTCAGGAATCCAATACTTTATATATTCGCAAATAGGATCAAATTTTTTTGCTTGGGTATATGGATTAAAAATCCTGAGTGGTTTTGGATCCATACCGCTACTGGCGCTCCACTGCCATCCCCCATTATTTGCAGCTAAGTCTCCATCAACCAAAGTCTCCATAAATTTTATCTCGCCCATTTGCCAATTGCATATAAGATCTTTTACCAGAAATGAAGCGACTATCATCCTACATCTGTTATGCATCCAGCCAGTACTATTTAGTTGACGCATTGAAGCATCAACTATAGGTACTCCGGTCTCTCCGTTGCTCCAATGCTGAAACCATTCATTATTGTTTTGCCATGGAAAGTGATCCCATTTTTTTCTATATGGACCTTTCTCTAACTCTGGGAAATGGAATAAGCAATGTTGATAAAATTCACGCCAAACAAGTTCTTTTTGCCAAGTTTCAATTGATAGATAATTTCCTTGATTTGCAAAAGCTGAATGTAAATTTAATGTGGCGTTCCAAATTTTTCTAATGCTAATGGTGCCGAATCTGAGAGATGCACTTAGAAAAGATGTCCCATTATGGGAAGGAAAATCTCGGGCAGAACTATAAGAATATATTTTTTTTTCGTTAATGAAGTTTTCTAATAATGTTTCTGCAGCATTCTCTCCAGGTCTACATGGACAAATATTCGAACCAGTAAATTTGGTATTTTTGATAAATTTCTCTAGGACTGAATCAGATGAATGTATTGTCTTATTTTCTTTGAGTTTATTATCTATATCTTTAAACTGGAAAACAACTTTATCTTGGTCATATGGACCTAATAAATTCATTTTTGATTTAAGGTTTTTATAAAAAGGCCCATAAACTGAATAAGGTTTATTATTGCCGGAAAATATTTTTAAGGGTTCTACTAATAAGTGATCCCAAGTTTCAATAACTTGAATATTTTGTTCTTCTAAATTTTTTTTTATTTTTAAATCGCGATTAATCTCATAAGGTTCAATTGATCTATTCCAAAAAACAAATTTAGCATCTATTTTCTTTACTAATTGAGGAATTATTAATACCGGATCTCCTTCTTTTATAACGAGTCTACTACCCATTCTTTTCCAATTATTTCCTAATTCTCGAAGCGAATTTCCTAGAAACCAAGCTCTTGATCTTGCATTAAAATCGTGTGGGTAATTTTTATCAAAAATGTAAGTTGAAGTAATAGCATTTGATAATGAAAATGCTTTGATTAAAGCTTGATTGTCAAATATTCTTAAATCCTTTCTATGCCAAAAAAGTATTCTAGGTTTATTCATAATTTATCTAAAAATTGTTTGGCTCTAAACCAAGCTGTCACAGTTTTTGCGTCAAGAATCTCATCCCCACTAGAAATAAGATTATCTAGTTCGCTCGGATCTAAAATTAATACTTCTATATCTTCATCTAAATCTCCTTTAACCTCTGAATTTAGTTTGCTCAAATCACGCGCTAAAAATAAATAAATTTCTTCATCTGCATAACCAGGAGCAGGGACAAGAGTTCCTAGTTCATCCCATTTATTTGCACTAAATCCAGTCTCTTCTTGTATTTCTCTTTTAATTGAATTAATAGGTGTTTCACCTATCTCTAAGGTGCCTGCTGGAAATTCTAATAAATACCTTGAAACAGCAAATCTATATTGCCGAAGAATGATAACTTTATTGTCTTTTGTAATAGGTACGGCTAATGCTGCCCCAGGATGCTTAATGTATCCATATTCACCTTCGTGTCCATTTGGAAGCTCAATTCTATGTATTTCGAAACTAAATTTTTTTGACTTTAACTCAGATAATTTTTCTTTAAAAATGGATTTTTTTAAAAGGTTTTTGTTGCCCATAAATTTTAAATAAAAATAGCCTAACAGTTATTTTTTGGTTTTGTAAATCAATTAATAGTCCATTTTGGGTCATCAAACTTTGTGATTTTTTGGCTTCTACTTAAGATTTCAGATAGTGGTGTAATAACGAAATTACGATTCATGAATCTAGGGTGAGGTAATGTTAATTCCTCGTCAAAAGTATGAAAATCTTCCCACCAAAGAATATCTAAATCTAGACATCTTGATAGCCATTTCTTACCCTTTGGTGTCTCTTTTCGTCCAAAAAATCTCTCTAACTTTTTAAGCTCTTTTAAAAGTAATTTCGCCTTTTTATTTGATGGTTTTGGAAAAGAATTACTTTTTATAAGTAAAAGAGTATTTAAATAATTTGGCTGCTCATTTTCAACTCCATGAGGTAATGTTTCATAAATTGAAGACCAAAAAAAGTTTGCATGAAATTTTCTTTTTTTTTCTTTTTGTTTGTTGGCATTATCTCCCCATTCATGAATTATTTCTTCTATTTTTGGTTTGCATATTAATAGTGATTCAAGAGGGCTTCCGAATTTACTATCAATATTTGCTCCGAGGGATATACATAGTCCATTTTTGATATTAAGATTTGATAATTCCACTACAAAAAACAAAGTTATTGGATAAATTCTATATCAGGCATTTTTAAAGTGATTTTGAACCCCGAGTTACAAGAAAAAGGAGAAATAAAAGATTTAAAGAAGTCAAAGGATTCTTTTAGAGCTTTCCCTTTGGCGGCGATTACAGGTCATAGTTTATTGAAGTTATCTTTGCTTTTGGCAGCGGTTGATCCCAATTTAGGAGGAGTGATTATCGCTGGCGGAAGAGGTACTGGTAAGTCAGTATTAGCAAGGGGTCTGCATACTTTACTCCCTCCCATAGAGGTATTAGACAATGAATCGATACTGGAAAAGCTAACTCTTATAAATAGTAATTCTTCATTAAGACCTATTGGTAGAAACCTAGATCCAGATAAACCAGAGGAATGGGATTTCAGTAATAATAAATTGTTGGAGGAGGTATTTGGAAGTGATTATTTGAATAAAGTTGAAGAAATTCCTAAAAAAGTAAGAGAGGCTCCATTTATTCAAGTTCCCATTGGTATAACTGAAGACAGGCTTGTTGGATCAATTGATGTTGCTGCATCATTAAGTACGGGGGAGCAAGTTTTTCAACCTGGAATCTTAGCAGAGGCTCATAGAGGTGTTCTTTATGTAGACGATATAAATTTATTGGATGATGGCATTGTAAATTTAATTTTAGAAGCCACAGGAAGAGAAAAAAATAATATTGAAAGAGATGGCTTAAGCCTTACTCATCCTTGTAAGTCACTTTTAATAGCAACTTATAATCCTGAAGAAGGTGCTCTAAGAGATCATGTTTTAGATCGTTTTGCCATTGTGCTTTCCGCAGATCAATCAATTGATAACGCTCAAAGAGTTGAGATTACAAAATCTGTTTTGTCGCATGCAGAAAATAATATTAAATTTTCAGAAAAATGGTCTGAAGAATCTGATAATTTATCCACTCAATTAATTTTGGCAAGGCAATGGTTAAAGGATGTCAAGATAACAAAAGAGCAAATAACCTATTTAGTGAATGAAGCTCTTAGGGGAGGAGTAGAAGGGCATAGATCAGAATTATTTGCAGTAAAAGTAGCAAAGGCTAATGCAGCTCTTCGAGGCGATGAGAATGTAAATTCTGAAGACCTAAAAGTCGCAGTTAGGTTAGTTATTCTCCCACGAGCAATGCAAATTCCTCCAGAAGATGATGATATTCAACCCCCTCCTCCAGAGGATCAGACTCCCCCACCTCCACCTCAATCAAACAATGAAGAGTCTGAACCTGAGGCTAGTGAAAACGATAATGAGCAAGACCAAGAACAAGAAGAAGATAATTCTGATGGAGAAGAAGAATCTACTCCCGAAATACCTGAAGAATTTATATTAGATCCTGAGGCATGTATGGTTGATCCTGATTTATTGCTTTTTTCATCAGCTAAAGCAAAAGCCGGAAATAGTGGAAGTAGATCAGTCATATTTAGTGACAGTAGAGGAAGATATGTAAAACCTATTATTCCAAGAGGTAAAGTAAAAAGAATTGCTGTAGATGCTACTCTTCGAGCTGCTGCTCCTTATCAAAAATCGAGAAGATTAAGGAACCCCAATAAATCAATAGTTATTGAAGAAAATGATTTTAGAGCAAAGCTTCTTCAAAAAAAGGCTGGAGCTTTAGTTATTTTTCTGGTTGATGCTAGTGGATCTATGGCACTTAACAGAATGCAAAGTGCAAAAGGGGCAGTAATTAGACTTTTAACGGAGGCTTATGAAAATAGAGATGAAGTTGCCCTTATTCCTTTTAGAGGTAATCAGGCTGAAGTTCTTTTACCTCCTACAAGATCTATAACTGCAGCAAAAAGGAGGCTAGAAACAATGCCTTGCGGTGGTGGCTCCCCTTTAGCTCATGGACTAACGCAATCCGCAAAAGTAGCAAAAAATGCTCTTTCAACAGGAGATATAGGTCAAGTTATAGTTGTTGGAATTACCGATGGAAGAGGAAATGTTCCATTAGGATTATCTCTAGGACAAAATGAGGTTGAAGAAAACGAAAATACAAATGCAAATTTAAAGCAAGAGGTTCTTGATATTGCAGCAAAATATCCCATGCTTGGGATAAAACTTTTGATAATTGATACAGAAAGAAAATTTATTGCAAGTGGATTTGGTAAAGAATTAGCAGAGGCAGCTCAAGGGAAATATGTTCAATTGCCAAAAGCAACAGATAAAGCAATCGCAGCTATGGCTTTAAATGCTATAAATGAACTCTAAATATTTCTTATGGATAAATTTCGTTGAGGAATTTTGAAAGTCCAATAGTTAAATCTCTTATAGATTTGGTTAATTCTTTATCTTGAGTTAATTTTTCAAAATCATCACTCATATCATCTATTTTGGATGAAATAGACCTAGCAGAATTAATTGTCAATTTAATGTCATTAAGGGTTTCTTTGTCATCAATAGTAGACAAAATGTTATTCAAATGACTAGCTGCAATTGTAATTTCTTTTATTAGAGGTTCAACTCTTTCTATTTCTTTTTTCGATAAATAAATTAATTCATCAAGATTTTCTTGTGTTCTGTCAAATTGATCAATTGAGTTGAGGATGTTCTCAACTAAGTTTTCTTGATTTGTTTCTTTTAAAAGTTGACTTATTCTATTAGTTATGTTTGAGAGGCTTGATAATTGCTTACCTGTGATAGTATCTCCTTGACAAATAATTAATTTGTTATCGCATTTTTCTGATATAGGTTTTGCAATATTTTTAGGAATTGTTTTGTCACTTGTTTCTAAAGCAACTTGCACATCTCCTCCAAGGAATGAATTTGTAACTACCCTCGCAAATGCTGGCCTCGGGAGAATAATTTCAGGATTATTTAAAACTATTTTTGCTTTAATTGATTCATTCGTAAACAAGATATCTTCTATCGATCCTACCAAAATTCCTCTGTAAGTAACTGGAGATTTTTTTGATAAACCGCTTGCGTTATTAAATTCAGCAAAGAGGTGCCAATTTTTTGAAGATAATCTTACTCCTCTTAGCCAAAAAGAAAAAAATGTGAATATTAAAATGCCTCCTAATAAGGAAAAACCAACTATTGAATCTCGTAAGCTTCTACGCATAATTTCTAAATGTCTTTGGGTTGCATTGGACCATCAAGTTTCCCCTGCCTAAATTGAAATACATAGGGATCTTTAGTCTCTTTAAATTCATTAATAGAACCTGCCCATCTAAATTTGCCTCCATAAAGCATTAAAACTTTATCTGAAGTTCTCTCTATAGTACTAAGTACATGGCTAACCACAATAGATGATCCGTTAGCTTTATCGTTTGTCTTATTAATTAAGTCTTCAATTCTTGATGAGGCAATGGGATCAAGACCGGCAGTTGGTTCATCAAAAAGTAATAAAGGTCTAGACTTTGCATTAAGAGTTTGATCAGTGATTAATGCTCTAGCAAAACTTACTCTTTTTTGCATGCCTCCACTTAATTCATTTGGGAGTTTATTCTCAATATTAAATAATCCTACCTCAGCTAAGCATTCACATACTATTTCATGAATTAACTTTTTAGATAGGTTTTTATTTCTTTTAAGGAGAAAACCTACATTTTCTTCAATAGTTAAAGATCCTAATAAAGCGGGGTTTTGAAAAACGAGTCTTACATCGGGAGGATTATTTTGATCTAATCTCAAATATGTTTGCTTCTCACCAAATATTTTTAATTCTCCTTTGGTAGGTAAAATAAGTCCCGCTAATATTTTTAATATTGTGGATTTACCAGATCCAGAGGGGCCAACTATAGCTAATTTCTCTCCATCATTAAGTTCAAAATTTATTTGATTAAGCACATTAACTTCGCCCCAACTTATTGAGAGATTTTTTACATCAACTGCATGTTTTGATTTTTTCAATACTTATATTAGGAGCATCTATATATTTCATTTTGCCTATTTTTTGAAATAAAAAAAGGATTTATGAATTTGATTTATAATGATTCTATACAGTTTTTAATTTGAGAAAAATAATTTAAGAGGTTTTTTAATGAATAAGCGCAAAAAAAAGGTAAGAAGATATTATCAAAATTTCAAAAAGTCTAATCTTGACTTAATGAAGAAAATATTAAGAATTTTGAGTTGGCTTTTGCCAGGATTGGTAATAAAAAGATGGATGTTTACATCTGCAATAGGTTTTTTGACTACATTATTAGGAGTTGCTATTTGGACAAATTTAAGACCGCTATATTGGCTTATTGAAATCTTTTTTTCCGTAATGACAGGTTTAACTAGTATTTTGCCTGTTTCATTGATGGGACCATTGATTTTTGTTATTGGAATATTATTAATAGGGATTGGACAAAATAGAAGCATCAATTCGATTCAAAAAGCGCTTGTTCCAGAAAAAGATACATTTTTAATTGATGCATTAAGAGTTAAAAGTAAATTAAACAGAGGCCCAAATATTGTTGCAATTGGTGGCGGTACAGGCTTATCTACTTTACTGAAAGGCTTAAAAAATTACAGTAGCAATATCACAGCAATTGTAACTGTATCCGATGATGGTGGAAGTAGTGGAATTCTCAGAAAACAATTAGGTGTACAACCTCCAGGAGATATTAGAAATTGTTTGGCAGCCTTATCAAACGAAGAGCCTACTTTAACTAGATTATTTCAGTATAGATTCTCAGGAGGAAGTGGTCTGGAAGGCCATAGTTTTGGGAATCTCTTTTTGTCAGCTTTAACAACAATTACGGGGAGTTTAGAAAAAGCAGTTCAAGCCTCTAGTAAGGTTTTGGCGGTACAAGGTCAAGTTTTACCTGCAACTAATATTGACGTTATGTTATGGGCCGAATTAGAAAACGGTGAAAAGATTTTTGGTGAAAGCAATATCAGTAAATCTAAGAAATTAATTTCGAGGATTGGTTATTTGCCAGAAAATCCTTCAGCTCTTCCGAGTGCACTTGAATCTATCAAAGAAGCTGATGTAATTGTGCTTGGTCCCGGCAGTCTGTATACCTCTTTGTTACCTAACCTATTAGTACCAGAAATAGTAGATGCCCTATTGCAAAGTAATGCTCCCAAAATTTATATAAGTAATTTGATGACTCAGCCAGGGGAAACAGATGGCCTAGATGTTTATCAACATATCAAAGCAATAGAAAAACAAGTATCAAATTTTGGAGTTAATACTAGAATTTTTAACTCAATCTTATCTCAGATTCAATTTGAAAAGTCTCCACTTGTAGACTATTACGAAAGTAGAGGAGCAGAGCCTGTCATATGTAATAAAGAAAAATTATTATCTGAAGGTTATTATGTATTGCAGGCACCACTATATTCAAAAAGAATAACTCCAACACTTAGACATGATCCAAGGAGACTAGCAAGAGCAGTTATTTTTATTTACCGCAAATTAAAAAAATTAAACTAATAAGCGTCTTGAAGTTCATAGAAATCTGGCTGAATATAATCTTTTCGCAATGGCCATCCTCTCCAATC
The DNA here is from genome assembly GCA_902591275.1 of uncultured Prochlorococcus sp. Classification (GTDB taxonomy): domain Bacteria; phylum Cyanobacteriota; class Cyanobacteriia; order PCC-6307; family Cyanobiaceae; genus Prochlorococcus_A. The sequence continues at coordinate 17,233 of CACJAC010000004.1, forward strand.
TTCAGGCATTAATAGTCTTTTCGGATTGGGATGATCAATAAAATTTATTCCATACATATCGAAGGTTTCTCTTTCTTGCCAATCACTTCCTTTAAAAATTTCATACAAACTAGGGATTGATAAATCAGAATCCCTTTTTAAAAAAACTTTTAATCTGACTTCTTTAATTTTTTCAATTTTTTGTAAATCATCAACGGTTATAAAATGGTAAAAGCTAACGAGATTTTTGCCTGGTCCCTCATCATATCCTCCTTGACATTGAAGATAGTTGAAACCGTAATTTTTCAAGGCAGATACTGCTTCATATAATTTGCTCGGTTCCACAGAAATGTTTTCAATTCCTATGTGATCATCAGATAAAGATTGATTTGGAATTCCATCTTTAGATAAAGATTGACTTATCAATCCCTCTTTTTCTATTGAAGTATCTGAGGATTTAGCTAAACCGTCTTTTTCCATTAATCTTCTAAAGTATCAATAATTTCAGCTTTTTCGGTGTCTTCAGGTAATTCAGTTATTTTTTCTTTTTTGGAGGATGTTATGACGTTATCTGAAGTTTTGTTTAGATATTCACCTGTATTTTCTGAGAAAACAAGATTCATTTCATGATCAGATGTTATGTATCTGTGGGTTTGTTCAGTTTTTGTGCGCTCTAAGATTGATTCGTTTCCAACTTTTTTTCTTAATTTGATGACGGCATCAAAAATTGCTTCTGGTCTTGGTGGACATCCTGGTAGGTATAAATCAACTGGAATCAATTTATCAACACCTCTTACAGCAGTTGTAGAATCTGCGCTAAACATTCCCCCTGTGATTGTGCATGCACCCATCGCAATAACATATTTCGGTTCAGGCATTTGTTCATAAAGTCTCACTAGGGCTGGAGCCATCTTCATAGTTACTGTTCCTGCAACTATTAGCAAATCTGCTTGCCTTGGCGAGCTTCTAGGTACTAATCCAAATCTATCAAAATCAAATCTAGATCCGATTAAGGCTGCAAATTCTATAAAACAACAAGCTGTTCCGTACAAGAGAGGCCATAGACTGCTTAGTCTAGCCCAATTATGAAGATCGTCTAAACTTGTCAATATAATGTTTTCGCTTAAATCTGTAGTAACTTGGGGTGCACCAAGGGGATTGCAAGTCCCTTCTCGAATTTCTCTTATTGCTTTTGGGGATAATTGTGGATTCAATTTTTTAGCTCCATTCTAAAGCACCTTTTCTCCATGCGTATGCCAGTGCAATAACAAGTATTGCAATGAAGATTAAAGCCTCAATAAAAGCTAATAAGCCTAATCTATTGAAGGCAACAGCCCAAGGATAAAGGAATACTGTCTCAACATCAAATATAACGAAAACCAAGGCAAACATGTAATAACGAATATTAAATTGAATCCATGCTCCTCCAATAGGCTCCATTCCGGATTCGTAAGTAAGTTTTCTTTCACCTGTTCTGCCTTTTGGGGCAACGATGATATTAGTAACTAAAGCTAATATTGGTACAGCTGCGGCAATTAGAAGGAAACCTAAAAAATATTCATAGCCATTTAATAAAAACATCTTAAAAATTAATTTTGAATAAAAGTCGCTTAATTAAGCAAAATCTTTTAAAGTTCTTAAAGAACAATAATAAACCGTGAGTGAAAACATTCAACCAGCCTCTGAGGAAAACAAAATAGTTGAAAACTTAGAGAAAGAAAAACCTTCAGAAAATTTCTCAGGAGTAAAAGTTGAACAACCTTTCCCTAATTTAGAACAAAATAGATTCGAATGTAGAAGTTGTGGATACATTTATGATCCGTCTGAAGGAAATAAAAAACTAAACATACCTAAAAATACACCTTTTTCAGAGTTGGACGGGAATACTTTTGCTTGCCCTGTTTGTCGAGCTGGTAAAAATTTTTATAAGGATATTGGATCTAGAGCAAAACCTAGTGGTTTTGAAGAGAATTTAGTTTATGGATTTGGATTTAATAGTTTACCTCCTGGACAAAAAAATATATTGATTTTTGGAGGGTTGGCGTTTGCTGCTGCTATGTTCCTTTCTTTATACTCTTTGCATTAATATAAATAAATGAAAATGTAATTCCATGAAAAAAGTTTTTACTAGTATTCCAAATCTTCTTTTGTCTATAGTTATTTGTTTTGTTTTAAGCAGTTGTTCATCTACAGGAGTCAAGATGAATGAAAGCAGTCCTTGGAAAACAATTCAGTTTGAAGATCAAGCTAATGCTTTAGATGTTGATTTTATAGATGATAATCATGGGTTTTTAGTAGGTTCAAATAGATTGATTATGGAGTCTACTGATGGTGGTGAAACATGGGAAAAAAGATCATTAGATATTACTGCTGAAGAGAATTTTCGCCTTCTTGATATTGACTTCAATGGCTCTGAAGGTTGGTTAATAGGACAGCCCTCCTTAGTAATGCATACTGTCGATGATGGTCAAAATTGGACAAGGCTTTCTCTTGGTAAGTTACCTGGACAGCCTTTTTTAGTTACTACTATTGATGATGGAGTTGCTCAGTTGGCAACAACCTCTGCAGCAATTTATGAAACCTCAAATAGCGGTGAGACATGGGAGGCAAAAGTTTCAGACCCTTCGGAACAGGGAGGCATAAGAGATTTAAGAAGAACATCTAATGGTGACTATGTGAGCGTAAGTAGTCTTGGGAATTTCTTCTCTACTCTTGATAGCGATAGCAATACTTGGATTGCTCACCAAAGAGCAAGTAGTAAGAGAGTTCAAAGCATAGGTTTTAACCCAGAAGGAAGTTTATGGATGCTTTCTAGAGGTGCGGAGATTAGGTTTAATGAAGATAGTAATGACCTAGAGAGTTGGACCAAACCTATTATTCCAATTCTGAATGGATACAATTATCTTGATATGGGATGGGACCCAAACGGCCACATATGGGCTGGCGGAGGTAATGGAACTTTAATAGTAAGTGAAGATCAAGGTAAAACTTGGAATTCAGATCCTATAGCTACTGCATTGCCTACTAATTACATAAAGATAGTTTTTCTTGATAAAGATAATTTAGATAACCAAAAAGGATTCATACTTGGTGAGCGTGGCTATGTTCTAAAGTGGAACGGTTAACTTAAAATTTTTGGATAAAAAATAAAAAAAAGCTTAATTTTAAATAAATTTAGCAACTGTCTGTAACCAAGCTGTTAATTTGTTCGCGAACTTATGATTTTACACTGTAAGATCGTATGGTAAACATTTGTGATTATGGCCGCAGGTTCAACGGGTGAACGCCCATTTTTTGAAATAATCACCAGTATTAGATACTGGATTATTCACGCAGTAACATTACCAGCTATTTTTATAGCAGGATTTTTGTTCGTATATACAGGTTTAGCTTACGACGCTTTCGGCACTCCTCGTCCGGATAGTTATTTTCAGGCCTCTGAAGCAAAAGCTCCTGTTGTAACACAAAGATTTGAAGCTAAGTCCCAACTAGATTTAAGAACAAAATAACTATGTCTAATTCCCAAGCTCCAATGCAGGCTGTTGAAGTCCGCGTTTATCCTATATTTACTGTTAGATGGTTAGCAGTTCATGCTTTAGCTATCCCTTCAGTATTCTTTTTAGGTTCAATTGCTGCTATGCAATTTGTAGCCAGATAAATTTAAACATTATGCAAGTAAACGAAAATCCTAACAAAGTTCCAGTTGAACTTAATCGTACAAGCCTTTATTTAGGCTTATTATCAGTATTTGTTTTGGGAATTTTATTTTCCAGTTACTTTTTCAACTAAATTAAAATTATGAGTAAATTAAAAGGACCTGATGGAAGAATCCCAGATAGACTTCCCGATGGCAGACCAGCTGTAGCATGGGAGAGAAGATGGACTGAGGGAACTCTACCTCTTTGGCTTGTTGCTACAGCAGGTGGAATCGCAGTAATCTTTGTTCTAGGAATTTTTGTCTATGGATCTTACCAAGGTGTCGGAGCTGGAGGCTAACATTATCCTTAACCTAGAGCTGTAAATCACCAAAATCTAATAATCTAATAAGAATCAGTAAATATCCTTAGTTTCTCTTTTGTGGAACTTGGGATATTTTCTTTTTGGGTTATCAATCCATCTTTTAATGAAAAATGCGACTTACTTTTTGGTCTTTCTTTTTCAATTAATTTAGCTACTTCGAAGATTATTTTATTAGCCACTTCAGTATTAGACCTTAGATTATCCAAAACCATTTCTACAGAAACTTCTTGATGAGTTTGATGCCAGCAATCATAATCAGTAACCATAGATAATGATGAGTAAGCTATTTCAGCCTCTTTAGCTAATCTTGCTTCTGTGTGGTTTGTCATTCCTATTATTGAACATCCCCAACTTCTATATAATTTAGATTCTGCTCTTGTTGAAAAAGCTGGACCTTCCATTGCTAGATAAGTACCTCCTCTATGCAATTGTCTGCCGCCAGGAATATTTTTTTCTCCGATTTCACTTAATATTCGGCATAAATTTGTACAGAAGGGATCTCCCATAGTTACATGTGCTACAGCTCCCTCATTAAAGAATGTTGCTGGTCTATTTTTTGTCCTGTCTATAAATTGATCTGGCACGACTATATCAAGTGGCCTTATCTGTTCTTGTAATGAACCAACTGCTGATGGAGCAATAATCCATCTTACTCCTATTGATCTTAAAGCCCAAATATTTGCTTTATAAGGAATTTCAGAAGGATTTAACCTATGTGTTCTGCCATGTCTAGGAATGAATGCTATCTCAAGATTTCCAAAATTATATACTCTTATTGAATCAGACGGTTTACCATAGGGAGTATTGATTTCTATTTCTCTTAAGAACTCTATTTGATCCATTGAATAAAACCCACTCCCACCAATTACTCCTAATCTTGATTTTTCAATTGGTAATAAATGTTCTTTATTCATAGTGATGTAAATGACTTTTAATCATCTAGTACTAATTGGAGGAGGCCACACAAACGTTCTTCTAATGAAGAAATGGCTAATGTGTCCTGAATTAATGCCAGATGTTCCTGTTTCAATTATATCTAGAGATTCTCATTTGGTTTATTCGGCGATGTTTCCATCGGTGCTTTCAAAATCAATTTCTTTAGAGGAGAGTTTAATTGATATAAAATCTTTAGCAAAAAATGCAAGATTATCTTTTGTAGAAGAAGAAGTAAAGGATATTGATTTCAATTTAAAGAAAATTGTTTTAAGTAATAGACCCTCAGTTAATTATTCGAAGTTGGTGCTTAATTATGGAAGTCAAACAATAATTCCAAAAGAATTTGAATCATTAGTTAAAAATCGAAATGCTTTTTCAATTAAACCTTTTTTAAGGGCTTATAACTCAATACTAAAAGAGGACATTTGTGATTCAGTTAATGAACTTCCATTTGTAATTGTTGGGAGTGGCCTTGCAGCAATAGAAGTATCATATGCTTTAAGGAAAAGATGGGGATATAGACCTTTAAAACTATTATGTGATTCAAGAAAAATTAATAATACAATTCTGAAAAGTTTACGGAATTCCAATATTGATTTAGTTGAAAAACTTAATTTTGATTATGGCAAGATTCTTTTATGTACTGGAAATACATCTCCGTTATGGGCACAAAAAAAATTATTAGATTCGGATTCCTATGGCAGAATAATTACAAATCAGAATTTACAGATAAAAACTTTATCTGGAATCTTTGCTGTCGGTGATTGCGCAGTTGTAGGTTCAGCAAAAAGACCAGCATCGGGAGTTTTTGCAGTAAAGGTTGTAAATACATTAGTACAAAATCTAAAAAAAGATATAGAAGGAAGATCATTAAAAAAGTGGTTTCCTCAAAAGATCGGATTGCAAATAGTAAATATATTTCCAAGCCATCATCCAAAGGCTTTTGCTATTTATCGCAATTTTGTTTTCGGCCCTTCTTTTATTTTTTGGATTTTAAAACATAAAATTGATCTCAACTTTATTAAAAAGTTCAGATCAAAAAGGCTAATTATGAAAAGTAGTGAAAAAAATATTTCATTGAATGATTGCAGGGGTTGTGCAGCTAAAATTCCTCAGATTTTTTTGAATAAATCATTAATAAATTCTAATTTAGATTCTTTTGCTTCATTTCCTGAAGATTCAGTTGAGATATATCAAAATGGTAAAGATATTATCTTGCAAAGTGTAGATGGATTTCCTGCTTTGGTAAGTGATCCTTGGCTTAATGCAAAAATTACTACTTTGCATGCTTGCTCAGATTTGTGGGCATGCGGCGCAAAACTTTCATCTGCCCAAGCTTTAATATCATTACCAAAAGTTGAAAGGGAATTTCAGAGTTACCTCTTTTCTCAATCTCTTCAAGGTATTAAATCAACAGTTGAGGATCATGGAGGTCAATTACTTGGAGGCCATACTTTCGAGGCGAGAAGTTTAGTAAATAAACCTTATTCATTAGGAATAGATATTTCTTTAACAGTTCAAGGTATTCTAAAAAATGGAGTAAAACCATGGCTTAAATCTGGAATGAATATTGGAGATATTCTCATGATGTCTAGACCTCTGGGCGTTGGGATTTATTTTGCCGGTCAAATGCAAAATATTAATATGCTAGGTAGTTCTTCTGAAGTAATTAATAATTTAGTAAAGAGTCAGCAATATTTGATTGATGAAATTTATCTTTTTCAAAATCAATTTAAAGAATCATTAGTCAATGCTGCGACTGACATTACTGGATATGGATTTATTGGACATCTTAAAGAAATGGTTGAATCATCTAATTTATATAGGCAAAGAAATAATCTTGAACCACTAAAAGTTTTATTAGATTTATTTGCATTTAAAGCTTATCCTGGAGTATTTGATTTAATAAGAAAAGATGTTAAAAGTACTTTCTTTGAATCTAATAAAGAAATTTTTGACAAAATTTATAAAGTAAATAAGCAAAAAAGAATAATTAATTTTTTAAACGAAAATTCATTAGATCAAAAGACTTTTAACGAAAGAATATCTTTACTATTAGACCCTCAAACATGTGGACCCTTGTTGATTAGTTGCAATAAAAAATATGAAAATGTTTTAAAGGATAAATGGTACAAGGTTGGAGAGGTTGTAAAAATGTAATTAATTTCTATTTAATTTGTCAATTTCCAAATACCTTAATCTTTTGATTTCCTTTCCCATCTCCATCCCTGGCTCCCATCCTTCTTTTTTTAATGTTTCTCCATCTTTTTTTGATTTTATGAATTTGTAAATAAATAACCACTTAAACAATTTACGCCAATATGGTCCTCCATCACAAATTAATAATTTAACTGTCTCATCATTAAGGTTTCTGTCCTCAATAAATTCTGTCCAACTTGAAGGAGAAAAAAGATTAAAAATTTTTTGGTTTGTATTTAATATCTTTTTGATATTTATATAGTCTTCTAATATCTTTTTCTCACTATTATTTACCAAAAATCTTTGACATGCTATTTCTAAATCTTCTGAATCTTTGAATAAGTAAAGCATATAATTTCCCTTTAACTTCTTAATCCAATTTAGTCCTCTTAAAAATCTTTTATCGACTTTAATATTTTCATTTAAGATTGAGATAATTTCCCATTTATGAATTATCGAAATCACATTAGTCAAATTATCATGTTTGTATATTTCAGCTAGTTCCATCCTTATTCGTATGCCTAGTGCAGGAGGGTAAATTATTTTCTGATGAGTTTCTGAATTTTTCCATGGCCATTGTCTAACTGTTTCTTGAGATTGTTTGAGGGAATTATTTGAAATATTGAAATCTAACCTTGAAGCATATTTTGCACATCTAATTAATCTACTTGGATCATCTGAAATACTATTAATGTGAAGTAAGTTCAATCTTTTACTTTTTATATCAGAAATTCCTCCATAAAGATCATATATTTTCCTTGTCGAGACCTCGAAGGCGATTGAATTTATAGTGAAATCTCTCCTCTTAAGATCCTCCTTAATAGTACTTTTATTTACTGTGGGATTTAAGCCTGGAGCAGAATAAATTTCTTTTCTTGCAGAAGCAATATCAATTTTATAGTCATTAATATTTATTTCTACAGTGTTGTATAAATTGAATTCCTTGATTAAACATAAATCTACATTTACAATATTTTTCTTTATAAATTTTGCAAGAGAAATAGAGGATCCTTCAATAACAAGATCAATATCTACAGGTTTAGAAAACGATTTTTTGTGGAATTTACTAATTAATAAATCTCTTAAATAACCGCCAACAAAAGCTACTTTAGTATTGTTATTAGATTCTATGTATTTAGTAATTAGGTTATATAGATTAAATGGAGTTTTGATTAATTCCTCTTGGATGTAATCCGCGATATCATTCATGACTTTTAACTTACATAACGAATTGGAGCTAATCTGGGATCTAGAATTTTACTTCCTTTATCACCAAATTTTACTGCTAAGGATATTTTTGCACCGCTCCCAAAAATATGTATGATTTCACCTTTCCCAAATTTTGAGTGAATTAGCTTATCTCCAACTATCCAGCTTTTCCCTTTACTTGGACCTGAATATAATTTTCTTACTGCATTTATAGGTTTGTTAACAAATTCATTTGGATTGTTTCGATCCACTCTAGTTAAACGATCAAGATGCCAATCTCTTCTAATTGAAGCACCACCAGTTTGGGGTAATTCACCATCCATTAAATCTTCAGGTATTTCCGAAAGAAATATTGAAGGAATTGTTGCTTCACGCATCCCACCCCATAATCTTCTTTCTCTGGCATGACTTAAGAAAATTCTTTCTTTAGCTCTAGTAATACCTACATAGCATAATCTTCTTTCCTCTTCCAGAAGTGAGGGAGTATCTATTGATCTATGGCTAGGGAAGAGACCTTGTTCTAATCCAGTGATAAAAACATTTTGAAATTCTAAACCCTTACTATTATGCAGAGTCATGAGAGTTACAGAGTTAGGATTATTTTTCTTCGTGTCATTATCAGTCGTTAAGGCTGCTGTAGAAAGAAATCCTTCTACATCTCCACTTTCTGTTTCTTCTTCATATTGTGTGGCTGCATTAATTAGTTCTTGTAAGTTATTTCTTCTATCTTCAGATTCTTCACTCCCACTAGCTAGTAAATCACTTAAATAACCACTTTTTTCTAAGATTAGTTGTAGTAGTTGAGCAGGGCCTGAATTTTCAAGATAGCAAAGTAGATCATTCATAACTTCAGTAAATTTATTAATTCCTTTGGATGATCGGCCTATTGTTTCTTCAAGACTTTGCTTATCATTTAGAACCTCCCATAATGGAATATTTAACCTGTTAGATATTTCATTAAGTTTTTGAATAGTAGTCTTACCAATCCCTCTTCTAGGAACATTTATGATACGCAGAAGACTAACGTTATCTGAAGAATTAACCAAAACTTTCAAATATGCTATTGCATCTTTAATTTCCCTTCTATCATAAAAGCGCAAGCCTCCGAAAATTGTATAAGGGATGCGCCATCTTACAAGAGATTCCTCTAATACTCTTGACTGGGCTCTTGTTCGATATAAAATTGCAAAATTTTTCCAAATTGGGTTTTGATTATAGTTATTGAGTGATTTTATTTTATTGGTAATTGCTTCTGCCTCAGAAATTTCATCGTCACAGCTGAGTAACTTTAAAAGCTCTCCTTTTTCTTTAGTAGCTTTTAAAACTTTCTCAATTCTTTCAGAGTTGTTTTCAATTAGTGAGTTTGCAGCATCAAGGATATTTGAAGATGACCTATAATTTTCTTCTAATTTAATTAAAGATGATTTTGTATCGTCGTTGATTGAAGTTTTAAAATCTTCTTGAAAACCAATTAAAATTCTGAAGTCAGCTGCTCTGAAACTATAAATACTTTGATCAGCATCCCCAACTACAAAAATTGACCGATCTTCCCAATTGAAGAATTTTTTTGGTTCAGTATTTCCAGCCGTAATTAATTTTATAAGTTCATATTGTGTTCTATTTGTATCTTGATATTCGTCAACTAAAATATGTTTAAATCTTTTGTGCCAGTAATCTCTGACTATATCATTTTGCCTCAATAAGAAAACAGGCAAAAGTAGAAGATCATCAAAGTCTAAAGAATTATTTTTTGAGAGCGAAATCCTATATCTCTTGTAGGCTTCTGCAACTGTTTTATCAAAATTATTATCTGCTTTTTCTAAAAGATCATTAGAAGTTAAGCATTGATTTTTAGCATTACTTATTAATCTTTTAATCTTTTTGGGATCATATCTTTTTGGGTCAAGATTCATATCTTGATTGATAATTTCTTTTACTAAAGTTTGAGAATCTGTTTCATCATAAATTGAAAATTGTCTTGTCCATTTTAGGCCTTCTGGATCATTATATTTTTCAATATCGTATCTCAGAAGTCTTGAAAATAAGGAATGGAAAGTGCCGATCCAAAGGTTCTGAAGCCTCTCCTGGTGGACGTTTGCTCTTAATTGATTTTGATCAATTTCATTGAGAGTTGTCCAAGACTGACCAAATTGATTAAAAGCTAATTCTTGGGCTAGAAGAACCTCTAACCTTGCTTTCATTTCTTTAGCAGCTTTGTTAGTAAAAGTGACAGCGAGAATGTTATAGGGATCTATAGAATTACCCTCAAGAAGGTTTGCAATTCTGTGAGTAAGAGCCTTAGTTTTACCGCTACCTGCACCTGCTACAACTAATAGTGGCCCATAAACATGTTTTACTGCTTGAATTTGTTGATTGTTTAGGGACTTAAAAAGGAAATTGTTGGTTTGAGGCACTTTTGGAAGGATTTTTCAAAAATCAGACTTTACTATGAGATTCAGATTCCGTTTCTAGATCTTCTAACGCCTTTTTTAAATTTATAAGTTCATTATTGTTATTAATTATTTCTTCAAATTTATTTTGAGGCATCTTTAATTTCATACTTCTGTCTAGAATTTCTTTTTTCAATCTCTTTTTATATGAGGAAATAAGTTTCTTTGATAATTTTATATCCTGTTGATCCAAAACCTTATTAAAATGTATTTCTATATTAGCGGAAAAAAATTTTTTATTTGTATTATTTCAACTATAACTTTGGAATGAAGTTATTAATTAAGAAGCATTGCGTTAAGTTTGAAATTGTATTGTTTTTACTAGCTTTGTCTTATTCTTAAGATCGGTCTTTAAATTTTTACTTTAGGAATGTCAGTCTCAAAGAATAATCAACTATTTTCAGCCGATAAGAAATTAAATGATTTAAGTAATATAAAAGAATTTATTAATAGTGCAAATTCAAGATTAGATGCAATAACCTCAATAACTAATAATTCCCATGCAATCGCAGCAGACGCTGTAACAGCAATGATTTGCGAAAATCAAGATTCACTTAATTCAAAAATATCTTTAAATACAACTAACAAGATGTCCGTTTGTTTAAGAGATGGAGAAATAATCCTAAGGATTGTTGCTTATCTTTTAATTTCTAATGACGAATCAGTTTTAGAAAAAAGTTGTTTGAAGGATCTTAAAAATACTTATCTTGCTCTTGGGGTACCTTTAAGAAATGCAAGAAGGGTTTTTCAATTAATGCGAGATGCTACTATCTCTGATTTAAATTCAACAGTTAATAATATGCGTGGAAACAAAGGCTTTCTTCCTAAATTAATATCTGAAACAGAGTTTCAATTTGAAAGGATAATTAATCTTTTAAACTAGCTAAATTCCTTATCTCTGAAGTATGAGAAGTCTGAATAACTGAGTTATTTCCAAGATTTCTAATAGTAGAAAATCTGGATCTTACATGAGTGGATAAAAAGGAGATTCTTTCTTCGGAAACTGTTGATTTATAAATAGTTTTAATGTGTAAATTATTTTGTTCATCAACAAAATAATTGGATGATGAAATAAAGGATTCTGTATAACCTTTATTTCTTAAAACAATTCCTGAATTTATATCTTTGGGTAAAAAAATCAGAATAGTTTCATCTCCCTCACTAATATCATCGTCCCAATCACTAATAGCTTGCCAGTTTATAGAAATGGCTATGCACTCTAGGTTTAAACTAAATTTATAATTTTTAAAAATTTCAACGACTTTTTTATTTTTTTTGTTGATATGTTTTATATATATTTTACTAGTTGAGTTTTCAAATTCCTGAAAAGCTAAAGTGTGAGAACTTCTAATAGATTTCCACTCTCCTATACTTTTATCAATGAATTGATTAATTATTGTTAGATTCTTCGTCAAGTTTATCTTCTACGGAATGATTTTCTGCTTTTTGTATCATTCTTACCATTGAATCCACCATTAATCTCTTTGCAGAAGTTACTTTTAATCCAGAAGGAGTAGTTGATATTTGTTCTCCAGGGCGATCATATGAAGTTGGTCTAAATGGAGTCATCTAATAACTTTAAAAATTAATCGATTTCTATTCTTGCATGAATTATCATTTATATAGTTATTGTTTGCGAAAATGTCATATCTTTCTTCTTTGATTACATAATTATCAACCGTTTTGTTATTTAGGCATTTTATTTTTTGCCAATCCTGAAATAGTCGCTAAAGCAAACATTCCTAATAGAGCAATCCCTAGAAATAATCCTGCTCCTTGGCTAACTCCAGCTCCTACTGCTACTAGTATAGAATCACTGATTAGGAGACTTATTAATAATGCAGGAGTAAATATTTTCCATCGAGTTCCTCCAATACCAATTGCGTAGCTTAGAAAATCAAAAAGGCCAGTCATTAGTAGACCTGTCATAAGAAAGAAATTTTCTTCTAGCTGGTTTTGATTAAAACTTTCAATCTTTTGCATTGCTTTCGGGCCTACTAAATTACGTACAGGAACTCGACCATAATTTCTTGCTATAAAGAAAGCAGCTTGGCAAAAAACGATATCAGAAAAGATTATTGTCATGTAACCTTTTTGAAATCCAAGTAATGAACCAGCTAGCAGAGAATAAGCTGAACTTGGAAGGGCAGGTAAAATAATACTTACTCCTCTGAGTATGAATATTCCAAAAGGAGCCCAAATCCCCATACTTTCTATTTTGTTCCTTAAAGGTTCAATCCCATAATTTTGGATTAAATAAATCAATACAACAAATATTGCTATAAAAAAAACCACTGAAAGAAATTTCTGTATTTTATTCATTATTTTTCTAATAAATTTATTGAAAGTAAATTCTTAATTTTAATATTTGATTCTATCTATAATAGAAATACTAATCAATTAAAATTTTTAATCTTTTATTTTCTAATAAAAATTTTTTGTATTCCATATGTAGTTATGATTAATTCTAAGAATAAAGTTAATTCAATATTTTTTAGAAATTTCATTAATTTAATCCTTTCGATTATCGTTTTCTTTTGTATTTCAATAAAAAAATCACATGCTTTGCCTCATGAATGGGTTGGAGTCCCTAAAAGTGAATACGGAGAGCAGTTATGGGATAGGCAAAGTATAAAAAGGAATGAGGATGGTTCTGTAAGAGTTTTGAGTAAATTTATTCCCAAAACAAAAAGTGAAATTACTAAGGATATTCTCTATACAATGGATATAAATTGTTTTGAAAAATTATTTAGAGATGTTGATGTCTCCATAGATGAAGCAAATAGTAAATTCAATGATTTAGCTAATTGGCAAGATCCAAATGGAGATAAACTGATTTTGGGTGTTATTGGTCAAGTCTGCAGAGTCGAAAACTAAAAATCTTAAGTTATAGAAAAATACAAAAAAATAACGGGTTTCAATATTAAAAAGTATAAAACCTCTCAAAGAAGAGGTTTTAAAGGTGCCAGGACCCAGATTTGAACTGGGGACACGGCGATTTTCAGTCGCCTGCTCTACCAACTGAGCTATCCCGGCTCTAACCTATATACTTTAAATTAAGATGTGTAGTTTGTGAAACCCTTTTAATTAAAAATTTTATATCTTCATCAAATATTCTAAAAAAACCTTTATTTTGAGTTAATCGCTAATAAGGCAGTACCAAATGAAGTGTTTTTTTTACATGAAACTATTGGTATTTTGATAATTTTTTCTCTTATTTTTCTCCACTGAGGGTTTTTTGAACCTCCACCAATAGTAATAATTTTTTTTGGAAGTGAACCTGTTAGTTCGCCTAGTTTTTCCCATCCTTTCAATTCGATCTTAGCTAGCCCCTCGAACAAAGCATGTAAATAAAGTGAGTCGCTTACTGGCCTTGGACCAAGTATCGGCTCTAAATTAGAATTATTAATAGGAAATCTCTCTCCTTTACTATTAAGAGGTAAAAGATTTAAAGAAGTCGTTTTTGATGGATTTATTTGTCTACTGAGCTCCTTTATTTCTAAATCAGAAAAGAACTGAGACAAGATACCGCATCCTGCGTTTGATGCTCCTCCACAAATCCAATCGCCGTTTACTCTATGGTTTGTAATCCCTTGTTTTTTTACAGGTTTATCAATAATTTTTTTAACTACAATAGTTGTTCCTAAAACTGTTAGACCATCTTCTTTACTTAAACCTGAAGCTATTAAACTTGCATTAGAGTCAGTGGTGCCTGAGATTAATATTAATTTCTTATTCAATTTAAATCTATCTGCTAGATCAAAATTCACTTCCCCAATAATTTTTCCACTTTTTATTATTTTAGGTAGGCATTTTTGCCATGAAGTATTGAGATAGCTTTTTGGCCATGATTCTTCTTTTAGATCCCAACCAAGTTTTATATTATTTCCTTCTTCTCCATGAGTCCAATCTTTTAAAAACCAACCAGTTATCCAATCAGATTGATGTCTTAAAAGTATATTTGTCCCATATTTATCTATAAGTTTTAAAGCTTTAGCAAGACTACTGTATGGAGTTCGCAGATGATCTTCTCCAGAAGTTAGTGATTCAAGAAGGATTTTATCTTCATTACATGCTTGGTCATAGGGTATTGCTTCTCCTATCGGCTCACCTTGTAAATTTGATGCTGTTAAAGTTCCTGAGGTGCCGGAGATAGCCAACTTATTAAGGTTAATTTTTACCTCTGTAGGTAAGTTTACTAAAAGATTTTCACAAGAATTGATCCATGAATTTGGATTTTTAAAGCTGTATGTGTAAGGGATTGAATTTGAATATATTAATTCCTTATGAAGATTAATTATTGATATTCTTGCACCACTGGTTCCAAAATCTAACCCTCCATAAAAATTATCAGGCATAGAAAAAATATTTATAAAAAGATTTTGGAGGCCTCTGATAATTGGGCTGCTTTTTCTTCAACATTTTCCCAAGGGAGCTCAAGATCTCTTCTGCCAAAATGTCCGTAGGAAGCAGTCTTTCTAAAAAAATTACCTCCCATTTTTTTTGGTAGATTTCTTAAGTTAAATTCTTTTATTATTGCTGCTGGTCTTAAATCGAAGTGCTCATTAATTAGCTCAGTCAAATTAGCTTGTGAAATAACACCTGTGTCAAAAGTTTCCACGAGAATGGAAATTGGTTTTGCAACTCCAATTGCATAACTTAATTGTACTTCTGCTTTTTTTGCCAATTTTGCCTTAACTATGCTTTTAGCTACATAACGTGCTGCATAAGCGGCTGATCTATCGACTTTTGTGGGATCTTTACCAGAAAATGCCCCTCCTCCGTGTCTTGCATATCCACCATAAGTATCTACAATAATTTTCCTGCCAGTGAGCCCTGCATCTCCTTGAGGCCCCCCTACGACAAATTTACCCGTTGGGTTTACTAGAAATCTTGTTTTGCTTATGTTAGGTTTGATTTCCAAATCTTCAGTAGCAGGAATTACAACATGCGTCCATAAATCTTCTTTTATTTTTTGACGAATTTCTTCTTCCTTTGTTATTCCATTAATCTCAGGATTATGTTGGGTTGATATTAAAATGGTGTTAATAGAGACTGGTAAACCTTTTTCGTAATCAATGCTTACTTGAGTTTTCCCATCAGGTAATAGATAATTGAGGACTTCTTCATGCCTTACTTTGGCAAGTTGAATGGCTAACCTATGTGCCAAGCTAATAGGTAAGGGCATTAATTCAGGCGTCTCATCGCATGCATAGCCAAACATGATGCCTTGATCACCAGCTCCAGTATTATTTTCCATGTCATCGTTAACATCGTCCGCTTCGTCTACTCCTTGGGAAATATCCGGTGATTGCTCGTCAAGTGCTACTAATACAGCACAACTATTTGCGTCAAAACCACCTGCTCTGGAGCCTTCGTATCCAATTTCTTTAATTACATTTCTGACAAGTTTAATGTAATCGACTTTTGCTTTTGAAGTTATTTCTCCAGTAAGTAAACAAAGACCTGTATTAACGACAGTTTCGCATGCAACTCTGCTTTCTGGATCTTCTGTCAATAAAGCATCTAATACAGCGTCACTAATTTGATCACATATTTTGTCAGGATGACCTTCAGTTACTGATTCAGAAGTGAAAATGAAATCACTCATTTACAAATAATTTTGAGTTAATACTTTATCCTAAATTAGATTATCGTTACAAAGCAATTTTTGTAAATTTAAAAACACTTGAACAAGATTATATAGGCTTAATTTTTGATGTTCGCGTATAAAACAAATAAGTGAATTTATGCCTTTTCAGCTGTAGCTATGGGAATCTCTTCGTTATCGTCAGTTTGTTCAAATAACATTTGTTTATATTTCGCAGCCATTTCTTCAGCTTTACTAAAAACTTTTTGAGGATCAGTTAGCATATCGCCTGGTTCGGGTTCAAGTGCTTTAGTGGATAATGAAATTCTCCCTCTCTCTGAATCAAGGTCGATTATCATAACTTTCATTTGGTCACTCACATTTAAAACGTTATGAGGAGTCTCAATATGTTCATGACTAATCTCAGAAATGTGCAATAGACCACTAACTCCACCAATATCAATAAAGGCTCCATAAGGTTTAATACCTTTTACAGACCCAACAACAACTTCGCCAACCTCAAGTCGGTTCATTTTTTTCTCAACTAACGCTCTTCTATGGCTTAGAACTAATCTATTTCTCTCTTCATCAACCTCAAGAAATTTTAAAGGCAAATATTCACCTTCTAAGTCATCTTTTATTTTTCGAGCACTTATGTGTGATCCTGGGATAAAACCTCTCAAGCCTTCTACCCTTACAAGAGCTCCACCTCTGTTTGTAGCAAAAACTTCAGAGTATATAGTTGCATCTTCTTTTTGGAGTTGTCTAACCCTTTCCCATGCTCTTTGATATTCAATTCTTCTAATGGAGAGGGCTAATTGGCCATCTTCATTCTCTTCGCTCATTATGAAAAATTCTCTACTTTCTGAAGGTTGTAAAACATCATTAAGTCCTTCAACTCTATTTATTGAAACCTCCTGAACAGGCATAAAAGCTGCTGTTTTTGCACCTATATCTATCATGGCTCCTTTGGGCTCTAGAGCAAAAACGGTACCTTTAACTAGATCGCCAGGCTTAAAGTTATAGTCATACTTACCCAAAAGTGATGCAAATTCTTCTTGTGTGAATCCTGCGTTGTCAAAATCCGTAGTTGTTCTGCTAGAGGAAGAATCTGCTGAAGGTATATCGCTCTTCTCGAATAATAAATCTTCCTCATTTTGGGATGCTGAATCATTATCTAATTCAGAAGAATTTTTAATTTCTTGATCCTCAGAAATTTCGTTAATGGTTTGGGAAGAATTTTCGTTCATTTGTTGTATCGCAGACTACCTAAGGTAGTTAGAAAGGAATGCTACTAGCCTGCAAACCAATAGCAAAAGCATTTGTGATATGTATTCTACACTTTAGGATGCTGAATTTTATGAAATTGAAGCTAATTGGTTTTTTGAACTTCCCTTTAGAGATTCAAGAGTAGAAATAAAATCTTTTACCCCATTAAATTTTCTGTAAACTGAGGCGTATCTTATATAGGCGACTTCGTTTTCTTTCCTCAGATTTTTAAGTATTAATTCTCCGATTTGTGAAGATTTAATATCTTTATTAGAATCTTGAACGATTTGAGATTCAATTCCATCTACGAAATTAATAATTGCTTCACTACTGAAGTTAGTCTTTTCGCATGCTCTTGATATTCCAGTAAATAATTTTTGTTTATCAAATAATTCTCTGCCACCGTCTTTCTTTAAAACAGAAACTGGCATTGTTTCCACTCTTTCATAAGTTGTAAATCTAAAGCTGCAATTTAAGCACTCTCTTCTTCTTCGAACACTTTTACCACTATCAGCAGATCTAGATTCCAAAACTCTGCTATCTGTGTTTTGACAGGTTGGACACTGCATGTGGTGAAATAAGTTGCACTTTAACTCTAATAGTAGAGTAATTTACTAATTATGAAAAGTAAAAAAAAAACCTCTTTAATAAGAGGTTTTTTTTAAGTTCATTTCCTGTCGAATTTAGGTGGGTCTCTAAAGGCGACAGCAAAGAATAAAGTAACAACTGCGAGAGTTAGAATAAGAACGTAAGCAAAAGCTTCCATAAGATTAAGTAAATAAGTTTAGTTTAAACCCTTCCTGGGATTCTTCTTGTGGTTTCGTCACCAAGTTTCTTGAATAAACCAAATTCAACTTGGTCTCCAATCTCAGCATCAATACCAGCAAAGGAATTTCTGTAAAGAGTTCTTGAAGCATGCCACCAATGGCCAAACAAGAATAGCAATCCGAAACATAAATGTGCATATGTAAACCATGCTCTTGGTGAGCTTCGGAATACACCGTCAGATTTATAGGTCTCTCTGTCAAACTTGAATGCTTCTCCAAGTTGAGCCTTTCTAGCTAATCTTTTCACTACTGCAGGATCTGTAAATGTTTGTCCATCTAGGTCTCCACCATAGATAGTTGCAGTAATGCCAGTTTGCTCAAATGAGTACTTTGCTTCAGCTCTTCTAAATGGGATATCTGCCCTTACATTACCTTCTTTGTCTTCAAGAATGACAGGGAAGTTTTCAAAGAAATTAGGAATTCTTCTAACTTCTAATTCGTTACCTTCCTTATCTTGGAAAGCAATGTGACCTTGCCAACCAGTTGGTAAACCATCACCATTAACAAGAGCTCCAACTCTGAATAATCCCCCTTTAGCTGGACTATTACCTACATAATCGTAGAAGGCTAATTTTTCTGGTATCGAAGCATATGCCTCTGATTTAGTAGCACCATCGTCAATAGCAGCTTGTACTCGTCTATTAATTTCAGTTTTGAAATAGCCTGAATCCCATTGATATCTAGTAGGACCAAAAAGCTCTATTGGGGTGGTTGCTGAGCCGTACCACATTGTTCCTGAAACAACGAAAGAAACAAATAGTACAGCAGCTAAAGCACTAGCAAGAACGCCTTCGAGACTTCCAAGTTTTAACGCTCTGTAAAGTCTTTCTCCAGGCCTGTTGGTAATGTGAAAAATGCCTCCAATAATTCCCATTAGTCCTGCTGCAATATGATTAGCTACAATACCTCCTGGATTAAAAGGATTAAATCCTTCAACTCCCCAGGAGGGTGATACAGCTTCTACATGACCATTTAAACCATAGGGATCAGAAACCCAAATCCCCACGTTTGCGCAATGAAAAGCTCCAAAACCAAAACATGTAAGTCCAGCAAGGAGAAGGTGAATTCCAAAAATTCTTGGTAAATCAAGAGCAGGCTCACCAGTTCTTGAATCTTCCCATAAATCCAGGTCCCAATATGTCCAGTGCCAAATAGATGCCAACATCAATAGGCCACTAAATACTATGTGTGCTGCCGCAACTCCTTCGAAACTCCAGAATCCAGGATCAACACCAGTAGCACCCGTAATATCCCATCCATTCCAACTACTTGTGATACCTAGTCTTGCCATGAAAGGCATAACGTACATCCCCTGTCTCCACATTGGATTGAGAACAGCATCAGAAGGATCAAAAATGGCTAATTCATAAAGAGCCATTGAACCGGCCCAGCCGGCTAATAATGCAGTATGCATAAGATGCACAGCAAGTAGTCGACCTGGGTCATTAATAACTACTGTGTGAACTCGATACCAAGGCAATCCCATCGGTTAATTTCTAGTAACTATGCTGAATAAACAGCTAAACATCACGATAGTAAGGGTTTTTTAGTCTTTGAGGGATTTTTGTAAATAAATTTATTTTCTTGCAAAAGTTGGGCAAATCCATTAGCAGAACATAGTTTACAAGAAATTTTTAGCTAAAAACTGTTAATATTTTGGTCACAATTCTCAAAGTAAAACGCCAAAATAAGAAAAATAACTAAAAAAATGGCAACTATCAGATTTATCCGTGAGGACTTAGAGGTTCAATGTAATCCTGGTGAAAATTTAAGAGAATTGGTAATGAAAGAAAACTTACAACTTTATGGTTTAAAAGGTATTTTGGGAAATTGTGGAGGTGCAGGACAATGCAGTACTTGCTTTATTTCAGTTGAAGGTGGAAACAAAAATTCTTTGAGTCCTCTTACATCTGTAGAACTAGAAAAACTAAAAAATAGACCAGAAAATTGGCGCCTTGCATGTCAAACATTGATAAAATCATCCGCTGTAATTTTAACAAAACCACAATCTCCCCCCTCAAATTTGGAAGAACTAAAAAAAATTAGTGTAAATAAAAAATTATCTCGATAAATTGTTTAAGACTGTTAATCAGTTTATAAAATTTGTTTATTTTTCCACTTTATTCCAAGTTATATGTCTATAGTCTTAATACCTAATATAGAACTACCAATTAAATGGAAACAACTAACTTTGGATTTGTAGCTAGTCTTTTATTTGTAGGGGTGCCAACAATATTCCTGATTGGTTTATTTATTTCTACACAAGATGGAGAAAAATCAAGCTTCTACTCTGACTCAAGTAAAGGTAGGCTTGGGCCAAAACGCTAATACTTTAATAAATGCTTTGCATTTCTATAGAAGAATTTTTATTTTGGAAAAAAAAGCAACTTTCTAAAGGAGGGGATCAAGCATCTTTTGCTGTTTTACTTGATTGTATAGGCGGTATATCGACTAGTGATCTAAACTTGAAAAGTATAAATCCTAAGGAAGAAATACATTTAAAAAAAAATTTAGAATTTTTAGAGTCTCTTTGGGATGATCATTTACTAAAATCCTGCCCAATTCAGTACCTTTGTGGAATTACTTTTTGGAGAGACTTAAAATTAAAAGTTACAAACAAAGTACTCATTCCAAGACCAGAAACTGAGCTCATAGTTGATATAGTCTTCAATATATTTCGAAAAAAATCAGAAAAATTATTTTTTGCTGAATTAGGAACTGGATCAGGCGCAATTAGTATTGCGTTGGCATCGGCTTACCCATTTAGCGAAGGAGTGGCAACTGATATAGATCAAGACGCATTAGAAATTGCCAATAAAAATTTTATAAATTCTTCTAAACAATCAAATTTGAAATTTTATTGTGGAAATTGGTGGTCACCTCTTGAAAGTTTTAAAGGAAAATTAGACCTTGCCATTTCAAATCCGCCATATATTCCCAGAGATACTTATGAAAAATTACCCAAAGAAGTTAAGAATTTCGAACCTAAAGTCGCATTACTAGGTGGCGAAGATGGTTTAAAACATATTAGGGAAATAATACATAAAGCACCATTATTCTTAAAAGAGAATGGTTGGCTTATTTTAGAGAATCATTTTGATCAAAGTGAAAAAGTAAAACAACTACTTATTAAAAATAAATTTACATCAATAGAAATTGTGAAAGATCTTTCAGGTATTGGTAGGTTTACCATTGGAAGATATAAATAAATTATTATAGGTTCTTAATCCAAATGAATTTAGTAGACTGCAAAAGTGCTTTGAGGACCCTTAAAAGTGGTTTGCCTATAGTTTTCCCAACAGACACTTTACCTGCAATTGGATGCTTACCAAAATTCTCAAATATTATTTATGAGTTTAAAAAAAGAGATAAAAACAAACCCTTAATTCTTATGGGATCAGAACATAAACATTTAATTGATTATGTTCACGAATCAGCAAAAGAAGATTACGAAAATTTAGCCTCAAAATATTGGCCTGGAGCTCTGACAATTGTTATTCCTGCTTCAGAAAAGCAGACCTCGCATCTTACCAGTAATGATAGGACTATTGGGTTGAGAATTCCAAATTCAATTATGGCACAATTTCTTTTGAGAGAAACAGGCCCATTGTTAACTTCAAGTGCAAATATTTCAGGTTTTAAAGGACCAATTACAGCTGAAGGTATTGCTCTTGATTTCCCGTCTATAAAAATTTTGGGTCCCATCCCCTGGGGGGAAAGTAGTGGAAAAGCTAGTACTATTATATTTTGGAAGAACAGTGGAAATTGGAAACTGATTAGAGAAGGAGAAGTAATAGTTAGGGAATTGTATTAATGTTTTTATTATTATTTTTTGTTTTATTAATTCAATTTTTTACTTATTGGATATTTGAACCCCTTGCATCTTTTTTAGGGTATGTTCTGGAAATAAGATTTTTTCCTATTGTTGCTATGGTAGGTTTAGTCTTTTTATTTTCAGCAAAGAATATTGAACAGAATTAAATAAATTAAAATGCCGGCTAACAGATTTGAACTGATGACCTTCGCTTTACAAAAGCGCTGCTCTACCGCTGAGCTAAGCCGGCAATTTCTTCATCTTACAATTAGGGAGGGTCAATTATCAGTATTTTTTTAGCTTTTTTTTAAATTTATTACTTTTTGATATCTTTGTTAGCTTTATCAGTCTTATCAGTTTTTTTGAATTTTATTTCTCCTGAAATAGTTCTTTTGATTGGCAAATTGGCAACTAATGCAGTCATTCTATCCTCAGTCTCCAAACTTACTGCCACCTCCTCAAAATCAATTTCAACATATTTAGCAACAACATCAAGGATCTCTTTTCTCATTTTATCTAAAAGATCAGTTGTTAAGGAACTCATATCAACTCTGTCATGAGCAAGTACAAGTTGTAATCTTTCTCTAGCTGTATTCGCACTAGACGTTTCTCTGCCTAGTAATTTATTTATAAGATCTCTGAGAGTCATCATTTTAAAAAACCTTTGTTTGCATTAATCTCATGAATTTATCTTTAAGACTTTTGCCTTCTTTTTTGAGATCGATAATTGGTACATCTTTATTTGTAAGTCTTTGAGAAACATTCAAATAACATTTTTTTGCAGGAGATCTACTATCTGAAAGTGTCAGTGGCTCTCCTCTATTTGTACTTATTATTACCTGTTCATCTTCTAAAACAATCCCTAATAAAGGCAAAGAAAGGATCCCTTGAACATCTTCGATGGATAACATTTCTTGACTAGCCATCATGTTAGGGCGAACTCTATTGATTACAAGTTGAATAGGCTCAATATCTGAAGTATTAAGAATCCCTATTACTCTATCCGCATCCCGGACTGCCGATAATTCTGGGTTCGTTACAACAATAGCTTCTTTACAGGCTGCAAGAGCATTTTTAAAGCCATCTTCTACACCAGCAGGACAATCTACTAGGACAAAATCAAATTTCTCACTAAGTAGCTCACTAATTTTTTTCATATCTTCGGGTTTCATCCAATCCAACATCCTTGGATCTCCAGCAGGTAGAAGAGCAAGATTAGGTTCCTTTTTATGTCTAACCAATGCTTGGTCAAGACGACAATTTTTGTCTAGAACATCTTGAGCCGTATAAATGATGCGATTTTCTAATCCTAGAAGAAGATCTAAATTTCTTAAGCCAAAATCAGCATCTAATACAGCAGTTGTTGCTCCGCTATTAGCAAGAGCTATTCCTAGGTTTGCAGTTAAAGTTGTTTTACCAACTCCTCCTTTACCTGAACAAATTAAAATTGTGCGAGTATTCTTCCCCACGATTTTTGAGATTTTACAAATAATAAAGCCACTTGCAGAAAGTTAAATATTTTAAAGATTAAGTAATTCTTAAATTTATCTATTTTCAATTAATTTATTGCAAACTATTGATTAATTTTTATTTTCGATTATGTGTGGTTTGATAATTATCGTTTGTTTATCTATTACCGCAATTTCTGGATAATAATTTTTGGGTTTTTCCTTTGGTCCTATAGCTATCACATCTGCAATTCTCAACTGTAAAGGGTTTAGATAAAGTGATGCAATAGATGCATTTTTATTTCCACTTTTACCTGCGAATGCGATTCCTAGTAATTTTCCCCAAACATAAATATTTTTCTTAGCGGAAACTATTGCGCCTGGATTAACGTCTCCAATAATGCAGAGGTTTCCATTTGAAGATAATCTTTCACCGGATCGTACTGTTCCTTTGTGAAAAATATCGTCTTTCTTTTTTGAATTTAACGATAGTAACTTTTTTTTAATCTTTTGCTCTTTAATAAAAACTGAATCAATTTTTAAAAACTTCCCACTTAATACTGTATTTCTATTATTTGAGTAAATGCGAAAAGAACAAACATTTTTTTTGTTAAGGTCGGTTTTTAATTGTGCTAATTGATGAGAACTTATTGACTCGCTGACGGCAAAAATTTTTGCTTCTAAAGGGTCCTTGCTTGATGAAAACCTTTTGAAAGTTTCATGGATATTATCTAAATCTAATACAGAAAAAATCTCTAAATATTCACTTTTAGTATTTTTTAAAACGATTTCCATTGAATTAATCTAGGAATTGTTTTTTATTAATGAAATTTCATTTTTAATTTCATTTTTGATCATATCTGGATAAACAATAAAAGAGCTTTCTTCAGATCTCATTAAAGTTTTTATTAATGCAGAACTATTTTCTAATGCGCTTTGATGAGTCCCGTCCCATATTTTTAGCGCATTATTAGATTCAAAACCTTTAAAAGACTTTTCCTTAATCCCACAAAATATTTCTGAATCATAACCATTCTTTTCACATAATTTTGTGGCAAATGCAAGGATTTTTAATCTATTCATCTTACTTAAAAAACTTATGTCTGATGCCTTTAATAAATCTCTGTCAATAAACATTTTGCATAGTGTAGAAAGTGGTTCAAAAGATTCATCTTTCCATCTAATCAAATGATAATAAAAAGTTATATCATCATTTCTTATGAAATCATCAAAATCAATCTTTGAAGGTGAAAAAATCAATTTATATAGAGAATTATCTAACCAAATATTCTTTTCATATTTCTGTTTGATTGTGTGTAATATTTTTTCTAGAATCCATGTTGATATTTCATTTATCTTGTGATTATAGATAGTTCTATACATCAAGTTTCTAAGAACAAGGAAATGCTCAATAGCGATCACTCCTTTTGGTTTAATTCCAATATTACCATCAGGTGAAAAGGTAAGAGCTGAAATTATTCTCTCTAAATCTACTAAACCGTAATTAGTACCTGTGTTGTAACTATCGCGTAAAAGATAATCGAGACGATCGCAATCAATCTCACTACTTATCAATGTTTTTAAAGGTTTTGAAAATAGTTGTTTTGATTGAAATAATTCACAAATTTTTCTGGGTAAATCCTTGTCATACTTTTTGAGAATTGAATTTATTGGAGAATAATTTGTAACTAAGTTTGCAGACCATTGTTCGTGATCATGCTCGAATATTGTTTCGCTGGTATGGCTTAAAGGTCCATGACCTAAATCATGTAGTAGAGCTGCTCCATAAAGAACAAATTTATTTTCACAAAATGAAGATTTACTTTCAATTAATGTCTTGAAAATTTTTCTAGCTATACAAAAAACACCAATTGAGTGAGTAAATCTACTCGATTCTGCACCATGAAAAAGTAATGATGCCGCTCCAAGTTGTTTTATTCTTCTGAGCCTTTGAAAAGCGACTGTATCAATTAATTCCATAATCATTAATTCTTCTGGCTTTCCTGCATCAAATGCTATTTCTTTATGAATTGGGTCATGAAAAATTCTTTTAATACTCATATTTTTAAGATTTCTTATTTTCAATCTTTAGTCATTTAAAGATTTAATTTCTTCATTGTTTAATTCAATTGTTTGAACTGGAACTTCGTCTTTTTCTAGAAGCGACCCTAAAAATAATTCCGCATTCCTCACCCATTTATCGTCAGTATTTCCAAAATCACTTGCATCCGGTAGATCAAGTAATTTGTCAGGCGTTATACCTTGGCCTTGAATATTATTACCCTCTGGTGTTAAGTAACTAGCTACTGTTATAGCAATACCACTATCTTCTCCCAAACTTTTTAGGGATTGAATTAAACCTTTACCATAAGTTTGTTCTCCCATAAGAATTGACCTCTCATTATCTTGTAAAGAACCTGCAAGTATTTCACTGGCACTTGCAGTGCCTTTATTTACTAAAGTCACCATTGGTCCATCAAAAGATGTCTCTTTTTGAGAAATAATCGCATCTTTGATTCCATTTCTATCTTTAGTCTCGACTACGGGTTTCTCACTCAATAATGAGTCTGCAACTGCAATACCTGAGCTTACTAGTCCCCCTGAATTATTTCTAAGATCCAAGATTAAGCCCTCAACCTCTTTCTCTTTTAACTCTTGAAGAGCCTCTTCAACTTTTTTGGGTACGCTTTCGCTAAATTGAGTTATCCTTAAATATCCTATTGTGTGAGAATCGTCTCTTAGTCTTTTTGTTCTAACTGGTCTAAGATCCACTGATCTCCTCTCTAAATCGACTTCCCTAATTTCTCCTGACCCCGTAGATAATTCAACTAAAACTTTTGTACCTGATTCACCTCTTAACTTAGAGGCGGTACTGGCAAGCCCTAACTTTTCTGATGAGATTCCATCCACTGTCTCTATAATGTCCCCGCTTACTATTCCAGCTTCTTCAGCCGGCGACCCCCCAAGAGTAGAAATAACTTTAACTTTATTGTTATCATCTTGACCTAATTGAAGCCCAACACCATTAATTTCACTCCCAAAATTACTTGATTTCAGTAGCTCATAATCTTTGGGGCGTAAAACTCTTGTGTAGGGATCGTCTAGAGGTCTTAACATATCTTCAATTGCGGAATAAGCCTCTTCACTTGTTTCAATTTGTTTCTGTAACGTTTTTTGTCTAATTCTTTTCCATTGGATTTCATCAAACTTTTCTGGATCATAAAAACCTTCGTTTACCAAGGTCCAAGCGTCAAGTACTAATTGCCTGCTATCACTGAGAGCATCCACTCTTTCAATCAACAAAAGATTGATAGAAAAAACGATGATCATTGAGGCAGTGATCACGGTTTTGAATGTTAAAAGTTTGTTAAAAGATGAATGCATTGGGTTAAGTGTTAACACCAAGTATAAGAATTTTAAGTAAGCTCTTTATATCAAAGCTAATTTTTTTTTGGATGGCGAATTCTTCATCTGTTTATGACTGGTTTCAAGAAAGGCTTGAAATCCAAGACATAACTGACGACGTAACTTCCAAGTACGTACCCCCTCACGTAAATATTTTTTATTGTTTAGGAGGCATAACTTTAGTATGCTTCTTAATTCAATTTGCAACAGGTTTTGCAATGACTTTTTACTATAAGCCTACTGTTACACAAGCTTATAGTTCAGTAAGTTACTTAATGACCGATGTAAGTTTTGGATGGTTAATAAGATCTGTGCACAGATGGAGTGCTTCAATGATGGTTTTGATGTTAATCCTTCATGTCTTTAGGGTTTATCTTACCGGCGGATTTAAAAGACCAAGAGAATTAACTTGGGTTACAGGTGTTGTAATGGCAGTCATAACTGTCGCTTTTGGAGTGACAGGATACTCCCTACCTTGGGATCAGGTAGGTTATTGGGCAGTTAAGATTGTTTCAGGTGTTCCTGCTGCGATACCAGTAATCGGAGACTTTATGGTTGAACTACTTAGAGGTGGAGAAAGTGTTGGTCAATCAACTTTAACAAGATTTTACAGTCTTCACACTTTTGTATTGCCATGGTCATTAGCAGTTTTCATGTTGATGCATTTTTTAATGATTCGTAAACAGGGTATTTCAGGTCCTTTATAAACTCTTATACTAAAACCATTATTAGTTTTCCATATGTCTACGTTAAAAAAACCAGATCTGTCTGATCCAAAGTTGAGAGCAAAGTTAGCTAAAGGTATGGGCCATAACTATTATGGTGAACCAGCTTGGCCAAACGATTTACTATATATTTTTCCTGTTGTTATCTTGGGAACTATTGCCTGTGTAGTTGGATTAGCAGTTCTTGATCCTGCAATGTTGGGAGACAAAGCTAATCCCTTCGCAACTCCCCTTGAAATACTACCTGAATGGTACCTTTACCCAGTTTTTCAAATACTTAGAGTTGTTCCTAATAAACTTTTGGGTATTGCACTTCAAACATTAATCCCACTTGGATTAATGATTTTACCCTTTATCGAAAATGTTAATAAATTTTCTAATCCTTTTAGAAGACCAATAGCAATGTCTGTTTTCTTATTCGGAACTTTTCTAACAATATATCTAGGTATTGGGGCATGCTTGCCAATTGATAAATCACTAACTTTAGGACTATTTTAGACTCAAATTTTAAACATATCTAGATCGTTATACTCATTCCTTAAAAAATGATTCATTAATAAAAATCCAACAATTGTCCATGTTTGATATGTTCTTGATTGTTGTCCAACCCAAGTACCTGTAGGACCATCAAAATATTCTGCCCATTCTTGATTGGGTAATTGATTAAGTTGACACCAATATGATTCCTCTATTAAAGATTTCATTTCTTCCATGAGGATCACATCGTCTGAACCATAATGTTTTTGATGTAACAGGACAGCTGTACCAAAAAACCAAAGTAAGCTTGGCCAATGACCACCGTTGTGGTAACTCCAAGGCCAATTCTTTGGATCGGATCCAGTTTTATTTTGCCATTCCTCGACATCCATATGAGGATGACAAATTCTCATAGGCATTTGAGCCATCAAATGCTGTCTGTTATGTAAAACTAATCTAAATAAAGCTCTTTGTTCTTCAGGAGGCAGAACTCCGAACATACATGCTAAAGAATTGCCTAAACTGTAAAATCGAAAATCAGGCCTTCCTGTCCTAATATTTCCTATTAAGTAACCACCTCTATTCTCTAACCAATCTTGTAGCCATGAGGGAACCACTTGAGGTTGAACGTTAAATTCATTGAAGTGTTGATCATCACCATACTGCTCAGTTGGCCTTCTTCTTAAAATTTGCATTGTTTGGCTGGTAACCCAATAATGCTTTAAAAGAAAACTTCCTAAATCCTTAACCCATTGATTTGTAAGAATAAGTCTTTGATCTAAAAGTCTACTAACATGATCTGCTCTACTTAATTCCATTAAGTTAATACAACTTTTTAAACATCCATGAAGTAAAACTTCAACTTCTAGTGGTGCTCCCCATACATCCATAGGTCTATCAATCATAAATGCGCAATCTGGAACAAAAAGTACTGGAGTACCCTCAAATGTTGGATGTAGAACTAGATCTAGTAGAAGTTGAATACCTCTTTGAACGCTTTGACTTTTTCCAAAGGCATAATCACCGCTTTTATTGACATAATACCAACATAAAATGGGCCACCATAAACTTGCATCAGCTGAAGTAATCCTTCCTATTGATCTCTGACCATAATCTCCAATGAGCTGTCCATTTTCTTCAACGAAACTAGTAGGAAATACACCACGCGTTTGGTAATTAGAGCTTTGTAACTCAAGGCATACACTCAGGAACTTTTTTACAATTTCGTAACGTTTTTGGGTAATGAGGTAAATCATTACAGGAACATTGTCTCTTAAAAATATTTCTCCATAATTTAATTCTTTATTTTTTGTTGGGTGTTCTAGTGCAGCGACGCTTCCCACTAACTCGCCTGATATCTCAACCAAAGTCTTCTCGAAGTGTTTTTTTGCATTTGTTACAATTTTCTCCTCATCAGAACTTGGTCTTACTCTTAAATTTTTTTGACTAAATCTTTCTGCCATTTCATTTATATCCCTTATATTTAAGCCTAGTTGTTTAAGGAGACTTTGATCAAATAAAAAATTAATAAAAAATTTTTGTATAAAAGGTTGCACAATTACAGTCGGATGGTTTAGTATTTTCTTCTGGGCAGAAATATACTTTTTGCATTATTCAGGAAATTATCTTAAATCTAATTTTTGGTAAGTAAATGAATTTTTTGGAGATTTGATTTCGATCATTATTTTCAACCAGAAGAGGGTTTGTACCTTCGAAATGGGTTGATCACTTGTTGTTTAACTCTGCACCTAGAAAATTTAAAAACTTAGGAACTGATGCTTTTATTGCGTCAAGAGCAACTAAATTTTTTTTAGTTATCTCAAGATGTATATGCAATAAAGGTGTGAGGTCCCGTCAAGAATATATAAAAATGTCATCAATTGCTAACTTTTAGCTTTGATGTAAACGGATCTGAGATCTTGGAAAGTCACTTTAAAATATTTTTAATGTGCACTCAATGTAATCCTTAAAATTTAAGGAGGCTGAAACTAAATTCAAAAACTAAAGTTTTTATTTGGATAAAGCAATTCATTTTGAGTAGATTTATCTACAAAAGGATTTGAACACAACGGAGAGTTTGATCCTGGCTCAGGATGAACGCTGGCGGCGTGCTTAACACATGCAAGTCGAACGAACCTTCGGGTTAGTGGCGGACGGGTGAGTAACGCGTGAGAATCTGCCCTCAGGAGGGGGATAACGGTTGGAAACGACCGCTAATACCCCATATGCCTAATGGTGAAATGAATTTCGCCTGAGGATGAGCTCGCGTCTGATTAGCTAGTTGGTGAGGTAATGGCTCACCAAGGCTTCGATCAGTAGCTGGTCTGAGAGGATGATCAGCCACACTGGGACTGAGACACGGCCCAGACTCCTACGGGAGGCAGCAGTGGGGAATTTTCCGCAATGGGCGAAAGCCTGACGGAGCAACGCCGCGTGAGGGACGAAGGCCTCTGGGCTGTAAACCTCTTTTCTCAAGGAAGAAGATATGACGGTACTTGAGGAATAAGCCACGGCTAATTCCGTGCCAGCAGCCGCGGTAATACGGGAGTGGCAAGCGTTATCCGGAATTATTGGGCGTAAAGCGTCCGCAGGCGGCTTTTCAAGTCTGCTGTTAAAGCGTGGAGCTTAACTCCATCATGGCAGTGGAAACTGAAAGGCTTGAGTATGGTAGGGGCAGAGGGAATTCCCGGTGTAGCGGTGAAATGCGTAGATATCGGGAAGAACACCAGTGGCGAAGGCGCTCTGCTGGGCCATTACTGACGCTCATGGACGAAAGCCAGGGGAGCGAAAGGGATTAGATACCCCTGTAGTCCTGGCCGTAAACGATGAACACTAGGTGTCGGGGGAATCGACCCCTTCGGTGTCGTAGCTAACGCGTTAAGTGTTCCGCCTGGGGAGTACGCACGCAAGTGTGAAACTCAAAGGAATTGACGGGGGCCCGCACAAGCGGTGGAGTATGTGGTTTAATTCGATGCAACGCGAAGAACCTTACCAGGGTTTGACATCCTGCGAACCTCTTAGAAATTTGAGGGTGCCTTCGGGAATGCAGTGACAGGTGGTGCATGGCTGTCGTCAGCTCGTGTCGTGAGATGTTGGGTTAAGTCCCGCAACGAGCGCAACCCACGTTTTTAGTTGCCAGCATTTAGTTGGGCACTCTAGAAAGACCGCCGGTGATAAACCGGAGGAAGGTGTGGATGACGTCAAGTCATCATGCCCCTTACACCCTGGGCTACACACGTACTACAATGCTACGGACAAAGGGCAGCAAACTCGCGAGAGCTAGCAAATCCCATAAACCGTGGCTCAGTTCAGATCGTAGGCTGCAACTCGCCTACGTGAAGTAGGAATCGCTAGTAATCGCAGGTCAGCATACTGCGGTGAATACGTTCCCGGGCCTTGTACACACCGCCCGTCACACCATGGAAGTTGGCCATGCCCGAAGTCGTTACTCCAACCCTTGTGGAGGAGGACGCCGAAGGTGGGGCTAATGACTGGGGTGAAGTCGTAACAAGGTAGCCGTACCGGAAGGTGCGGCTGGATCACCTCCTAACAGGGAGACAACAAAATGTTTAATATTATTATTTTGTCACCTTAGGTCGATCGGTATCTCACGTTCTTAACTGGTTAAGAATTTCATTTCCTAAGTTTTTCTAGGTCACACCCATTATTTTTCCTGGGCCATTAGCTCAGGTGGTTAGAGCGCACCCCTGATAAGGGTGAGGTCCCTGGTTCAAGTCCAGGATGGCCCATATCTCTATGTTGGGGGTATAGCTCAGTTGGTAGAGCGCCTGCTTTGCAAGCAGGATGTCAGCGGTTCGAGTCCGCTTACCTCCACTGATTACCACCTCTTCCATAACCGGTATAAAGGAATTGTTTTGAGTTGTGATCATTATTCTGAACGAATCTAGCTTCCTAATGAAATCATTAAGATGCTGGACTCATTGAATTAATTCATTGTTTTCAGAGAACCTTGACAACTGCATAGATTATTTTTAAAGACAATAAGCATCTTTAATGATGCAGATTTATTATTTGTGCTAATGCATTAATAACAATTCTATTAAGCTGATGCTTCAATATTTGAAGTTATTGGTCAAGCTACAAAGGGCTCACGGAGGATACCTAGGCACACAGAGGCGATGAAGGACGTGGTTACCTGCGATAAGTCTCGGGGAGTTGGAAGCACACTTTGATCCGGGAATTTCCGAATGGGGCAACCCCATGTACGGCCAACTGAATATATAGGTTGGTGCGAGCTAACCCAGCGAACTGAAACATCTTAGTAGCTGGAGGAAGAGAAAGTAAATAACGACTCCCTCAGTAGCGGCGAGCGAACGGGGAACAGCCCAAACCGATAGTCTTGACTATCGGGGTTGTGGGACAGCAATATGGATCAACAAGTCTAGAAGAAACGTTTGAATGGCGTGCCACAGAGGGTGAAAGCCCCGTAATCGAAAGATAAGTTGACCTAGCTGTATCCCGAGTAGCACGGAGCACGTGGAATTCCGTGTGAATCTGCGAGGACCACCTCGTAAGGCTAAGTACTACTGTGTGACCGATAGTGAAACAGTACCGCGAGGGAAAGGTGAAAAGAACCCCGGGAGGGGAGTGAAATAGAACATGAAACCGTGAGCTTACAAGCAATGGGAGCCCGACTAATCGGGTGACCGTGTGCCTGTTGAAGAATGAGCCGGCGACTTATAGGCACTGGCGGGTTAAACCGGAAATGGTGGAGCCACAGCGAAAGCGAGTCTTAATAGGGCGTTTGTCAGTGTTTATAGACCCGAACCCTGGTGATCTAACCATGGCCAGGATGAAGCTTGGGTGATACCAAGTGGAGGTCCGAACCGACTGAAGTTGAAAATTCAGCGGATGAGCTGTGGTTAGGGGTGAAATGCCAATCGAACCAGGAGCTAGCTGGTTCTCCCCGAAATACGTTGAGGCGTAGCGTCTAGTGCTCCAGCAGGGGGGTAAAGCAACCATTTCGGTGCGGGCTGCGAAAGCGGTACCAAATCGATATGAACTCTGAATACCCTGTGTGTAACTAGGCAGTCAGACTGTGGGGGATAAGCTCCATAGTCAAGAGGGAAACAGCCCAGACCGCCAGCTAAGGTCCCAAAATTAACGCTAAGTGATAAAGGAGGTGGGATTGCCCAGACAACCAGGAGGTTTGCCTAGAAGCAGCCATCCTCAAAGGAGTGCGTAATAGCTCACTGGTCGAGCGATCCTGCGCCGAAAATGAACGGGGCTAAGCGTTATACCGAAGCTGCGGATAAATTTATTTATGGTAGGGGAGCGTTCTATGTAGGGTGAAGCGTTAGCGTAAGCGGACGTGGACAGCATAGAAGTGAGAATGTCGGCTTGAGTAGCGAAAACATGGGTGAGAATCCCATGCCCCGAAACCCTAAGGGTTCCTCCGGCAGGCTCGTCCGCGGAGGGTTAGTCTGGACCTAAGGCGAGGCCGAAAGGCGTAGTCGATGGATAACAGGTCAATATTCCTGTACCAGTTGTGTTTTGAGAAGGGGGACGGAGAAGGCTAACCAGGCCAGATGTTGGTTACTGGTTCAAGCGTTCGAGGCTTTGAGAGATGGAGAAAACATCTTGAGCTAAGACGTGAGTACGAGCTGCTACGGCAGCGAAGTTGGTGATGTCATGCTTCCAAGAAAAGCCCTATACTCGTTAAGACACAAATGCCAGTACCCGAAACCGACACAGGTGGGGTGGTAGAGAATACCGAGGGGCGCGAGATAACTCTCTCTAAGGAACTCGGCAAAATGGCCCCGTAACTTCGGGAGAAGGGGTGCCAGCGAGAGCTGGTCGCAGTGAAGAGGCGCAAGCGACTGTTTACCAAAAACACAGGTCTCCGCTAAGTCGCAAGACGATGTATGGGGGCTGACACCTGCCCAGTGCCGGAAGGTTAAGGAAGCTGGTTAGCTTTTAGTGAAGCTGGCGACTGAAGCCCCGGTGAACGGCGGCCGTAACTATAACGGTCCTAAGGTAGCGAAATTCCTTGTCGGGTAAGTTCCGACCCGCACGAAAGGTGTAACGATTTGCGCGCTGTCTCGGAGAGAGGCTCGGCGAAATAGAATTGTCTGTGAAGATGCGGACTACATACACCCGGACAGAAAGACCCTATGAAGCTTTACTGTAGTTTGATATTGTGCTCGGGCTCTGAATGCGCAGAATAGGTGGGAGACGTTGAAATAGTGCTTGTGGGTACTATTGAGTCATCGGTGAGATACCACTCTTTTAGAGCTAGGGTTCTAACGCTTACCCGTTATCCGGGAAGCGGACAGTATCTGATGGGCAGTTTGACTGGGGCGGTCGCCTCCTAAAAGGTAACGGAGGCGCACAAAGGTTCCCTCAGGCTGGTTGGAAATCAGTCGTTGAGTGCAAAAGCAGAAGGGAGCTTGACTGTGAGACCTACAAGTCGAACAGGGACGAAAGTCGGTTTTAGTGATCCGACGGTTCTGCGTGGAAGGGCCGTCGCTCAACGGATAAAAGTTACTCTAGGGATAACAGGCTGATCTCCCCCAAGAGTTCACATCGACGGGGAGGTTTGGCACCTCGATGTCGGCTCATCGCAACCTGGGGCTGAAGTCGGTCCCAAGGGTTGGGCTGTTCGCCCATTAAAGCGGTACGCGAGCTGGGTTCAGAACGTCGTGAGACAGTTCGGTCCATATCCGGTGTATGCGCAGGAATATTGAGAGGATTTCTCCCTAGTACGAGAGGACCGGGAGGAACGCACCTCTGGTGTGCCAGTTATCGTGCCAACGGTAAACGCTGGGTAGCCATGTGCGGAGTGGATAACCGCTGAAAGCATCTAAGTGGGAAGCCCACCTCAAGATGAGTATTGCCATGGCTTAAGCCAGTAAGGTCACGGGAAGAACACCCGTTGATAGGCTCTACGTGGAAGCTTGGTAACAAGTGCAGCGGAGGAGTACTAATAGACCGAGGGCTTGACCAAATAAACTTAATTTATTGTTTTTAATATATAATTTTCTATGCAGTTCTCAAGGTTCACACTATCCTGGTGTTCATGGCGATGTGGAACCACTCCGATCCATCTCGAACTCGGTTGTGAAACGCATCAGCGGCGAAAATATTTAGGGGGTAGCCCCTTGAGAAAATAGCTCAATGCCAGGTAAAAATATTCAAAAGGGTTTACTTCTTCATGAGTAAGCCCTTTTTTATTTTTGGCATTTTGGACACCAATGGGTACTTCTTCCAGTAATTTTTTGTCTTTCAATTAAATTTCCACATTTACGACATTCTTTTCCAGTTCTCCTATAGACATTTGTCTGTAAACCAAAATTCCCATTTTCTCCTTCCAAGTCCCTAAAATCACTAAATGTAGTACCCCCAGAACCTATACTTTTTTTTAATACAGTTACAATAGACTCCTTGAGCTTTATTAACTCATCCTTTTTTATTGTTCGAGCTTCCCTAAAAGGGGAGATGCCAGCAGAGTATAAACTTTCATCAGCATAAATATTACCTATACCTGCCACTATTGTTTGATCTAATAAAATAGCTTTTATAGATTTTGTTCTTTTTGAAATAACTTTCTTAAGGTAATTTGCATCAAAGTCTTTAGAAAATGGTTCTGGTCCTAATGAACCTAACCCTTTTATTATTTTGTTAAGCGATAGGTCTTTATTAATCCACCACATTTGGCCAAAACTTCTTACGTCAATGTACCTAAGCTCATTATTATTTTTATCGAAAAATCTTATTCTTGTATGTTTACAAGGATGACTTGAGTTTTCAATAAATTTAAAATATCCAGTCATTCTTAGATGAACTACAAGAAATCCGTTATTTTTTGAATTTTCTACAAGGAATTGGGCATTCTCATTTTGAACTTCTTTTAATTGAGCTATTAAATATTTTCCTCTTCTATCCCATTTATAAATAAGTGAGTTCAGAAGTCCTTTAATGAATTCTTCTTTGTTTATTGGGAATGCAATAGTTGAATCCCTACAGACTTCTACTTTTTTAATAATAAAGTTATTAAGTTTTTGCTCTAAACCTCTGCGTACTGTCTCTACTTCTGGTAATTCAGGCAATTATTTAAGCTTTCTCTAATTCACTTTCAGCGAAATTATTTGTATTTGCTCCACCATCAGTTCCGCTTATCCCAGCGTAATTTACTTTATCGAATCTGACTACACAGTTATATTTAATGCCTGAGGTATCAACTGAAGCAACTTTACCTATTTCATTATACCAATATGATTCTGGTCTTTTTACTCTTACGAGATCTCCTCTTGAAATGGCCATTACTATTAATTTAACTTTTTGTAGAATAACTCATCATTAATATTCTTAGACAAATTATTCACACATATTAATTAAAGTTTTAACAAAAATCATTTATTAAATTATTTTCGAATTCTTCTTTAACAGGCTTACTTCCCATCCATTTCCTGCCAGGTATTCTTACATCTAATTCATTTTTATCACAATTTATTGAAATAATCAGTTTTTTATTTTCTTGATTTAGAACGTTTAAAACTTTTCTACCTTTAATATCTTTATATGATTTACTTTGGATAATTATAGGACCATAAATTTTTTTATCTAACTCAATTAAGTCATTATTTTTTTTATTTTCAGTTGTTTCATATTTTTCTGAATTAATTGTGTTCTTTTTTCTTATTGTGAGCTTTTGACCAATTTTTATTGCATCAGGATTATTGATATTATTAATCTCTATCAGTTCTTTTACTTTTAAATTATATTTGTTCGATATGTCAGTAAGATTTTCACCAGTTTGAACAATATGATAATTTTTAATTAAATCTGATTGTT
>CACJAC010000005.1 GCA_902591275.1 uncultured Prochlorococcus sp.
TAAATTACTCGTAGAAGAATTATTAATATTAAAGAAAAAATACAATGTTATACGTAAAACAAAAATAATTAAACATATAAATCAAAATGAAGAATTAGAAACGCTTAATAACCAGATATTAGAAGACCTTATAAATAAAAAAACAAAATTATACATAGACAATAGACTTTATTTAAAAAGGATGATTCTAGGTAATTACAAGAAATCCTTTGAGGTTGTGAATAAAATTATAGATAACAAAAATATTCAAAAATTTATATGTAATTTTGAAAAAAATATAAAATTGATTGGAATCACAAATACCGGAAAAGTATTTAACATTGATTGGGAATCAAGTATTAATAAAGACTATAAATTAGATAATAAAATTCTTGGAAATATTCATCCTAACGAAATAATAAATTTTCATTCAATTAAAAAAGAAACTAGAAATTATTTATGCATATTAAATTCAGATGGAAGATTTAAAAAAGTCCTATTTGATGAAGATATGATTAAAAGCAATAGATCTTTTACTATTACAAAATTAAAAAATAATTTAAAAACAATTGATTCTTTTATTTCTAATGAAAGCAAAGATGTAATAATATTAACATCGATAGGGAGAATTTTTAAATTTAATTTATCAAATAAATTTTTAACGCCAACCTCTAAACAATCTCAAGGATTAATAATTGCAAAACTTTTACCAACTGAAAAAATCGTTTCTTGTTGTCCATTTCATAATGGAGAAAATATTTTTTTAGTATCTAAACAAGGAAAAATCTTTTGCATAAATAGTGATGAAATTTGCTACTCAAATGAATATAGTTTGGGATATTTAAATGAAAAAACGAAACTTAAAAACGATTACTTCCTCAAAATAATGGCAAGTAACCATTACCTTGATATTGAAACTAATAAAAATAAATCTGCAAGATTAGACCTAAATAAATTAAATTTTAAATCCAATAAATCAAACTTTTTAATTGATTTTTTAAAATTAGATAATGATGAACACCTTGAAAATTGTTTCCGACTTGAAAATTTTCTCGACTAAGATTTATATTCATTTTCAACCCAATTTAAGTACTCTTGATTTACTGTTCCAGTTACATAATCACCAGTAAAACAACTCATCTCTAAACCTTTAATAGGAGAATCACCAATAATAGATTTACGCAAACTTTCAACACTTTGATAAACAAGGTTATCAATTTCAAGTTTATCGGCGATTTCACTTATTGTCCTATTATGAGCTATTAATTCATCTCTATTAGGCATATTAATTCCATAAACGTGAGGATAACGAACAGGAGGAGCTGCAGATGTAAAAAAAACTTTATTTGCTCCAGCATCTTTAGCCATCTGGACAATTTCTTTTGAAGTAGTACCTCTTACTATCGAATCATCAACAATTAATACATTTTTATTTTTAAACTCTGCACTCATGGCATTTAATTTTTGCCTTACAGATTTCTTACGTTTCTGCTGGCCAGGCATTATGAATGTTCTGCCAACATATCTATTTTTAAAAAAACCTTCCCTATATTCTATCCCTAATTGTCTTGCAACTTGCATTGCCGCGGGTCGAGAAGAATCAGGAATAGGCATAACTACATCAATATCTCCAGAATTAATTGTTTCTTTTATTGTTTCTGCTAAATAATCTCCCATCTTTAAACGAGCTTTATAGACTGAAATTCCATTCATAATTGAATCTGGCCTGGCTAAGTAAACATATTCAAAAGCACAGGGAAATAACATTGGATTTTCAGAACATTGCTTAGAAAAAAACTCGCCATCAAGATTTATAAAAACAGCTTCACCTGGATCTACATCTCTCACTACTTCATAATCATTATTCTCAAGTACTAGAGATTCGCTTGCAACCATCCATTCTTCTTTTTTTGTGGTTAATGAAAATCTTTTCCCTATGACTAAAGGCCTAATACCAAAAGGATCTCTAAATGCTAATAAACCATGTCCGGAAATTAACGCAATTGAAGCATATGATCCCTGAATTCTTTTATGTAAAGATTTAACAGCATTAAAAATAATATCAGGTTCTAATTCTTGATTATGAATTTGTTCTTGTAATTCTGTCGCAAATACATTTAACAACATTTCGGTATCACTTGAAGAATTTGTATGCCGCTTGTCGACATTAAATAACTGTTTTTCTAAATCTCTGGTATTTGTCAAATTCCCATTATGTATCAAAACAATTCCATAAGGAGCATTAACATAAAAAGGCTGTGCTTCTTCTACACTTTCTGCTGATCCCTTTGTTGCATACCTAACATGACCCAATCCAATTTTTCCAATTAAATTCCTCATATCCCTAGTTCTATAAGCAGTATTAACCTGACCTTTAACCTTATGTATATGAAAAACAGTATTTTCCATTGTTGCTATACCTGTTGAGTCTTGACCTCTATGCTGCAAAAGCAAAAGACTATCATAAATTTGTTGATTTACATCATTTGAAGAAACAATTCCAACTATTCCGCACATAACTTAATATCTTAAAATGATTAATAGTTGAAAAATGTTTTTCATATTTAAAAGTAAGCTGAAATACTATTATTAAATTTTTCGGTTAATTCCTCAACCTTAATATTGCAAATATTTTTTTGATTGATTTTTATCTTCAGCGTGCCAATAGATACATATCCTATTTTTTTTATATAAACACCTGATGGGAAATTTATTTGATTTTGTTTTAAATAATTAAACCATTCATTTTGTTTCATTTTACTAATTGAAAAAATAATTCTTGACCCTCCTTCAGCAAACAATAAATTATCAACTCTATTTAAATCTTTCTCTAATTCTATAGTTGCACCCATTGCAGACAAAATACAAGACTCTGCTAAAGCTATAGCTAAACCTCCATCGCTTATATCGTGAGAAGAAGCTACAAGACTATTTAAAATCGCATTTCTTAAAAAAGTCTGGCAAAACTTTTCGTCCAACAAATCTATTTTTGGAGGCCGACCTGTAATTTCTCCATGAAAATATTCCAGATAAGAACTAGCTGCAATTTTTGTTTCTGATTTGAAAGAACCAATTAACCAGATTTGATCTTCAATATTTTTCCATTCACTACTTATAGCTTTTTCGACATTATCTAACCTTCCAACCATTCCAATAACAGGAGTTGGATTGATAGGAGTAATTAGATTATCTTTATTTTTAGATTCATTATATAAAGATACATTACCACCTGTAACAGGAGTTTCTAAAGCTTTACAGGCTTCAGCAATTCCATTACATGAAGATGAGAGTTGCCAATATCCTATTTCATTCTCAGGGGAAGAAAAATTTAAATTATTTGTTATTGCTACTGGTTCCGCACCAACACAACTAACATTTCTAGCAGACTCAGCAACGGCAGCGATAGATCCTCTAAAAGGATCAAGCGCAACCCATCTACTATTGCAATCAACTGAAGCAGCTACACCAGAAAATACTTTACTTTTATTTTTTTTATTTTGTTCTCTTAGCCTTACTACGGCTGCATCTGATTTTCCAGGTGTAAATACAGTATTTGCTTGTACTTGAGAGTCATATTGTTTATAAATCCATCTTTTAGAAGCTATTGATGGATTAGAGAGAAGTTTTAAAATAATTTCTGAAAATGAAAAAATCTTATTTTCCTTCAATGAAAATATTTTTTGATCATGAATTTCTGGTAAATCATTTTCTTTCCATTCCCATTTATTTAAAAGATTATCGGGTGGATTATTAATCACATTGTGAAAATTTACAGGAGTGTCATCAGATAAAGCAGAAGTAGGTATTTGGGCCACAATTTTACCTTTATGAGAAATAATTACCTCATTAGTTCCTATCACTTCACCAATAACACTGGCATATAATCCCCATCTATTAAATTTTTCAATAAGATCATTAATTTTTTCTTCTTTGACGACAAACAACATTCTTTCTTGCGATTCAGATAGTAAATACTGGTATGAGGACATATCATCTTCCCTAGAAGGGACCAAATCTAAATCAATAGATATCCCTAAATTTCCATTTGCGGCCATTTCTGCGCTACTGCATGTTAAACCTGCAGCACCCATATCTTGAGCTGCAATTACATCACCTGTCTTGAAAGCATCCAAACAAGCTTCAATAAGACTTTTCTCAACAAATGGATCACCTACTTGAACAGCAGGTCTATCATCCAATGAAGTTGTAGTTAATTCTGAACTAGCAAAACTAGCACCACCAACTCCATCTCTGCCTGTAGTATTACCAACATACAATACTGGTGATCCTATATTTTTAGCTCCTGAACAAACGATTTCATTAGTCTCTAAAAGTCCTAAAGCCATAACATTCACTAAAGGATTTCCAGAGTAACTATCATCGAAGTCAATTTCACCTCCAACAGTCGGCACACCTACACAATTTCCATAATGAGCAATACCGGATACAACTCCTCGCAGCAAATCAACATTTGATGATTTATCAAGGTTTCCGAATCTCAATGAATTCAATACAGCGATTGGTCTTGCACCCATTGTAAATATATCTCTTAAAATTCCTCCTACACCTGTTGCTGCACCTTGAAAAGGTTCAATAGCAGAAGGATGATTATGACTTTCTATTTTAAAAACAAGTTTTTGATTATTGCC
The DNA here is from genome assembly GCA_902591275.1 of uncultured Prochlorococcus sp. GTDB lineage: Bacteria > Cyanobacteriota > Cyanobacteriia > PCC-6307 > Cyanobiaceae > Prochlorococcus_A. Next base: position 4,629 of record CACJAC010000005.1, read on the forward strand.
GACGTCAATAACACCAGCATTTTCTCCAGGCCCAACTAAGACATTTTTACCTTTAGTGGGAAACTTAGATAGTAAAGGTTTTGAATTTCTATAACAACAATGTTCAGACCACATAACGCCAAACATGCCTAATTCCGTTCTATTAGGTTTTCTCTTTAATCTTTTGCAAATTTCTTCGTAATCATCAAGTGTTAAGTTTTCATTTTTGAGTGCCTCACTAAGATCATAAAGATCATGATTTTCTTGATTTATCATTATTTATATCCAGGGATCATCTTCTTTTTTTTCACTAAACGATATCGATGTTCTGTTTTCATTATAAAAAGTTTTTTGTTTAAAATCTAAGTTTTGGTTAATATCTTCATCTTCTTCAAGCCAGTCCTCTAATCTATTAGATGCAATATTTTTCATATCATCAAATCTATCAAGAATTTTTTTTCCTTTTTGCACGAATTCATTTTTAAAACTTGATTTTATTAAAGATAAATCATCTAAAGAATTACTTTCACAAAATACTAATCCCGGTTGTTGATCATTGATATTTTCAATATTTAATTTCCACCTACTAGATCCTGGAATCTTAGGATTAGATCTAGAAACTAAGTAATATTTAATTTTCCCCGTTTTCATTTCAAATAGAAAATCTGCAATAACTCCTATTTTTGAACCATTTAAATTTATAAGATTAGCTTCTATTAAAGTTGGAAATCTATTTAAAGTTGCTAAATCAGAAATAGCTGGATCACCTGTAACGTAAATCTCATTATCTATAATTTGAGATATTTGATTTAATCGCCAAACATTTCTTTTCAAATCAAAATTTGAAGGACGAGAGTACCATCCTAAAATTCGATGAACTGGAGGATGCATCCAAACATTTTCACCATTTCCGTAATTAAGGGCCATATTACCCTTAACACTATGATTTAGTAATTCACTTAATAAAATTTCTTTAGGTAATTTCAAATTAAGAACGAACCTGTACAGGCATAACTAAATAAGTAAAAGAATTGAGATTATCTTCTGGTACAAAAACAGCTGGAGTAGTTGCGATATTACACTTTAAAAATACATTTTCAGAAGCAATAACTTTTAAACCTTCTAATAGATATCTTACGTTAAATGCAATATCAAAATTCTCTCCGGAGTAAGAAACAGGTATTGATTCATTAGCGTTACCAATATCTTGAGCATCTGCACTAATTGAAGCTAAATCTGTATCATCTAATTTAATCTTTACAACACTACTTTGCTGATCAGCCAAAACAGCAATTCTTTCTAATGCATCAATTAAATCTTTTGTATTAAAATTAAGAATTTTTGAAAAAGAATCAGGAATTAATTGTGGATAATTAGGATAAGTACCTTCAAGAGTTCTTGTAGTAATTATTTGATTGGAAGAAATAAATACTACTTGACCTTTATCATAGAAAAGCTTTATTGAGTTTTCTGTGCTTCTCAAAGATACTAGTTTTTCAATTTCTCTTAATGATCTAGTTGGAATAGTTACGGACAAAGCACCATCGTTTGAAGATAAGTTTTCTTTATTTTCTATATTTTCTTCATTACCAATTAAAGCAACAGCCAATCTATGACCATCTGTAGAAGCAGATTCTAGATAATTTGGTTTAAATGTAAAATTAACACCTGTTAGTAATTGCTTAGAATCATCATTACTAGTTGCAAAAATGGTAGATTTTAACGCCTTTAAAAAAGAACTTGGATCAATATTCAAAGAAGTACCACTTTCAACAAATGGTAAATTAGGATATTCATCAGATGGGATACCCTTGATGTTAAAAGAACCTCTGTCACTTTTTATTAAAATATTATCTGAATTTTCGTCGACGATTAGAGAAACAGGGGTTTCATTAGGTAGTTTGTTTACTATTTCTGATAAAAGTTTTGAAGGTATAGTAATAGCTCCACTATTTTTAACATTTCCATCAAAAGAAGTTTGAATACCTAAATTTAGATCAAATCCTGTCACACTAATTTTATTAGTTCCTTCGTCAGCTGTTAAAAGTATATTTGCAAGGATTGGATGCGTTGGTCTGGAAGCAACTGCTTTGCTCACAAGTTGTATAGCATTATTTAATTCATTTTGATTACAAATAATTTCCATCAGAATTTGGAACTTTTTACAAATACAATATACTTTTTTCGTAAATTAAATTCAATAAATTAATTTTTTACTTTCTTCTAAAATAAAAATAAATAATAAAATAAAAATATTAATAGTAGTAGTTCTTGTGGGAACTGTGGAATTCTTAAATTAAATAGCTTGTCTACAGAGTTTATATGTACAAAGACATGTGAAAAAATTTTTTTAATTGTTGAATAGTTTTTTCTTTATCCGAAAATTTTAAATATATTCAACAAAAATAATTACTTATTATCTATTTTTCAACAAATGATATTTCTTTTTGATTGATTTCCACAGACACTATTTTTTTTGGATTTTAATATCCTAAGATTTTAGTTATATTTTTTAATGATGGTTCAATATTTTTTCTGAAAATAGCATCGTTGTTTTTTATGGCACAATCAGGATCTTTTAAGCCATTTCCAGTAAGAACACAAACAATTGTTGATTCTTTCTGAATTCTATTTTTATTTTTAATCAGTCCAGCAACTGATGCTGCGCTAGCAGGTTCACAAAAGACTCCTTCTTTGGCAAGAATTTTATAAGCATTGATTATTTCTACATCTGTAACTGACTGAAAGTCTCCTTTACTCTCTTTTCTTACTTTTTTTGCTTTTTCTCTATTTACAGGATTGCCAATTCTTATTGCAGTTGCAATTGTTTCTGGATCTTTAACTATTATATTTTTTACTAATGGAGCAGAGCCTTCGGATTGAAAACCCATCATTATTGGTAATTTCAAATTTCTTTTTATTTTTGAATATTCTTTAAATCCCATCCAATAAGCAGTTATATTTCCTGCATTACCCATTGGAATACAAAGCCAATCAGGAGCATGACCTAAGTCATCAACTATTTCAAAAGCTGCCGTCTTTTGTCCTTGTATTCGATAGGGATTAACAGAATTAACAAGTTCTACAGGATGTTCTGCGGATAAATCTCTAACAATTTCAAGAGCCTTATCAAAGTTTCCATTGATAGATATTATCTCGGCTCCATACATTAATGCTTGCGCAAGTTTCCCCTGTGCAACGAATCCTTCTGGGATTAAAACATAAGGTTTTAATCCTCCTCTCGAAGCATATGCTGCAGCTGCAGCAGAGGTGTTTCCAGTACTTGCACAAATTACTGCTTCTCGGCCTTCTTCTTTTGCTTTGCTAATTGCCATAGTCATACCACGATCTTTAAAAGATCCTGTTGGATTAAGGCCATCATATTTTAAAAAAACTTTTGTTCCATTTCCAATTAAGTTGCTAATTGACTTGCTTAGGATTAGTGGTGTATTTCCTTCATTGAGGGAGATAATAGGAGTTTTATTTGTAACTGGGAGATATTGTTTATAAGCTTCTATTAGACCTGGCCATCTTTTTTTTCTGTAGTTAATACGCAGTTTATTTTTGATTTTATTTAAAAACACCATGGTTGTTTAATTTGTTTTGATTTTTTCTAGCGGAGAATTGGTGAAAAAGGTTAATAATTCTGAAATAGATTCTACTTTATTCATAACTTTGCTCAAAGCGCTGACATCTAAAATTACAGTTTTAGTTGGATATCCTTCAAAAAAATTTATAAGATTTATTTTTCCATCCCCTATGTTAATTCCTTTAATTACGCTTGCTCTAAGGGCTAACATGCCCGTTCTTTCATCAGTTGCTCTGGGTGGGTGGATAATAGATGAAAGTCTTGTTAAAAAAACATTTCCTATTTCAGAATATACTAATTTGCTTGCAATGGTAATAGGAACTTCAAAATCTTTGTTTAAAACTTTTCTAATTTCTTTATCGGGAGACCCAGTTGCTTTTAAAATTCTTTTTAATTGTCTTGTAGATTTACCTTCTTTAGCAAAAGTTTTTAATGAATTTACTTTAATTGTTCTAGAAAATATGCTGTATGTGATTTTAATTTCTTCAGCAGTATAAGCTTTTGGAACATTAAAAAATAATGGAAAAATTATTGAAATAAAAAATATTTTAAATTTTAAAAATTTATTAAACCTCATTTATATATTTGCACCAGCGGCAATCTTAACAAGTCTTACTACTCCTTTTTCAGTTACTTTTTTTGCAATTTTTATACCCATTTCTTTTGTGTAGGGCTCATTAACAAGTCTTGGCAATCTTTTTAGAAAAATGTCAATTGAATACCCCGGTACTTTTTGTATAATCTCTAAAAAGTTTCTCAATGGCTCAACATAAACTATAAGGTCACTCAAGTTATTATTTTCGTTAGTAGTGTTTAATTTAATTGATTGTGGAAGATAATTATTAAAACTCTTCAATATTTTTAGACTAAGTAAATCTATCTGATTTGTTAAACCTTCAACTATCTCATTTCTAAGAAATCCTCCATTTGAAGAAAAGAGAAGATTTATAACTTCGTCTAAAAGTTTTTCTAAATCGAGGTTTGTTTGCTTTGCAGCGTTAGAAAGAAGATCTTCTAAACGATCCCATTTAAATTTTTTATTATCAAAAAGCATTTCTTTAAGGCTTTCCCTTAATTGTGGATCAGGGTCTTCCATTAATCTTCTCGCAAAATAGGGATAAGCTGCGCCTAATATTTTGAAGTTTGGATCTACGCTTAAAGCTATTCCCTCTAATGTAAGTAATGATCTAATTATAAGAGCATAATATGGGGGTAGTCTGAAGGGGAATTTATACATAACACCAGACATATCGTCAGTAACGCTCTTAAAATCCATTTTCGAAACTCCTTGTTCAACGGCGTTAGTGAAAACATCTTGAAATGCTGGAACAATGGGTTCTAGATTAACTTCCTCTGATAAAAATCCTAATTTTACGAAATCTTGAGACAATTTATCGAAGTTCTTATTTACTAAGTGGACTACTGCTTGAATTAATCCTGACCTAGATTCTCTGGAAACCTCGCTCATCATTCCAAAATCTAGATAACATAATCTTCCATCTTCTAAGGCTAATAAATTACCTGGATGCGGGTCTGCATGAAAAAAACCATGTTCTAAAAGCTGTTCTAAACTGCATTGCACCCCTATATCAATCATGTCATCAGGATTAATTCCTAATTTTTTTACGTCCTCTAAATTTGTTAATTTTGTACCGTCTATCCATTCCATTGCTAAAACTCTTCTTGAAGTTATTTCCTTATAAATTTTTGGTACGGCAATCATCTTGTTATGTTTATGCATATCTCTAAATTTTTCTGCATTTGCAGCTTCGTTTAGATAATCCATCTCTTCAAAAACTCTCTTGCCTAATTCATCAATCAAAGCAACTAGATCACTTCTTATCAATCCGATATTGTTTTTTAGCCAATAAGCAATATTTCTTACAATGTAAAGATCTAAGGTTATTTGTTCTCTTAAACCTGGCCGTTGTACTTTTATTGCAACGATTTCTTCATTTTTTAATTTAGCTTTATGCACTTGACCTAAAGAGGCAGCAGAAATTGGCTCTTTATCAATTTCTAAAAAAATCTCATCTATTTTGTTTCCTAAATCTTCTTCTATTAATTCCATAGCTTTATCGCCATCAAAACCAGGGAGCTGATCTTGCAATTCAGATAATTCTTCTAGAAGAATACCTGGGATTATATCTGGTCTTGTTGATAAAGCTTGGCCTGCTTTAACAAATGCAGGTCCAAGTTCTACTAACAAATTTGTTAATTCTCTTGCTCTAAATCTTGCTTGCTCTTCATTTTTCAGTCTTCCAGTTAATTTATCCCATCCAACGGAAAAAATGTAAGCAAAAATAGGTAGGAGTGTTTGCCAAAGTCTTTTTAAAAGTCTTTTAGGATTTTTTCTGTATATTTTAGAAATTGTATCTGGATCATAATTTAAGAGTCCAGAGACCTCAATAAAATCGGTAAAATCTTCTTTCATAACTTTATATATTTAAAACCTTTATTTTTTTAAAAAAGAAGTTAATTTTTCTATATGGAAGAATTATCATGTTAATACAACTAAAAATAGAAAATATTGCCTTAATAGAAATTATAGAAATTAATTTCGAAAAAGGTTTGAATATCATTACGGGAGATTCAGGTTCAGGAAAATCATTAATTCTGGATTCCCTTAATGCTTTATTTGGTGGAACTAATATACCTCTAAAACATTTAATACGTCCAGGAAAAGATTTTTGCTTTATCGAGGCCATATTTTCTTCTTCTCCCCAAATAAATGATTGGTTAATTGTTAATGGTTTTGAAACAACTTCTTCAGAACTACAAATTAAAAGAAAATCTTATAAAAAAAATAATAAAATTTTATCCAAATATAGCGTTAATAATTTGTCAATAAATAGACAATCATTAGAAAAACTTGGACGATTTTTAATTGATTTTGCAGGTCAATCCGACACTTTTATATTTGATTCTTTAGATAAGAGAAGATTAATTATTGATGACTTATGTTCCCAAGAATCAAGAGATACTAGCGAAAGGATTAAAAGTATATGGGGAGAAACTAAAGTTTTAGAAGGATTAATGCATGAAAAAATAGAATTTTCTAGGAATCAAAAAGAAAAAAACTTGGCAATTAAGCACATGTTGAAGAGTTTAGAAGAAGCTGATTTAAATTCAAGTGAAGAAATTTTAGAATTAGAGTTATTAGAAAATAAATTAGTAAATAATCTAGAAATTAATAATTCAATTAAATCATCATTAGAAAACTTAAACAATTTCAGTCATGATGAACCGTCAGTAACTTCTTTTATCAATCAATCACTAAAGATTTTAAATAAAACAGCAGATTTCGATCTAAAGATTCAAAAATTTAGAGAGAAGTTATTAAATATTCATGCTGATGTTGAAGATTTAATTTTTGATTTAAAATCTTATTTGCAAGAAATAGAAAATTATGAATCTAATCTTCCAGAAATACAAGAAAGATTATTCTTTTTAAAAAACTTAGAGAGAACTTTTTCATTGGATCTAACTCAATTAATTGAGAAGCGCGATCAATTAAAAACGTATTTTCAACAAAATGATCAAGGTAATGAGATTTCCATGATTAAAGCTCAAATTGAGAATTTACAGAGTAATCTAAATTCTTTATTTGTTATTCAATCTACTGAAAGAAAAAAAATTGCTAAACAGTTACAAATTTCAGTAATGTCAATTTTAAGCAATCTAGGTTTAGAAAATGCAAACTTTTCAATTCAATTTTCTGAGTGCAAGCCTTCTGGCGATGGAACTGACGATATAAATTTTTTGTTTTCGGCTAATCCTGATCAGAAGCTTGCTACATTATCAAATGTTATTTCTGGCGGAGAAATGTCAAGATTCTTGTTAGCTATTAAATCAAGTATTTCTAAAAAACCCAATACTTTCTTTTTAGATGAAATTGATAGTGGTTTAAGTGGTAAATCTCTATTTTCTTTGGTGGAGCTTATAAAAGAAATTTCTAAAAATCAACAAGTCTTATGTATTACACATCAGCCATTTCTCGCTGCAGCGGGATCAGCTCATTTCAAAGTTAATAAAAACGTAATTAATGGAATAACTTTTACTTCAATAGCAAAACTAACTACAAAAAATCAAAGAAAAAATGAACTAATAGAACTTATAGGTGGAGGTTCATGCGAAGTAAACGAATATGCTTCTAGACTTCTTGATCGCTCAGCTGCGTAAAATAAAAAAAATTCTACTATAATAACCTTTTTAAATCATATTTTAGATTTAAACATGGTTAATAAAGTCGATAGTAGTTTTGGAGAAGATAACTCAATTAATATTAGGGGGGCTCGTCAGCATAATTTAAAAAATATTGATCTTTCTCTACCTAGGAATAAATTTATAGTTTTTACAGGTGTGAGTGGAAGTGGTAAAAGTTCTCTGGCTTTTGATACTATTTTTGCTGAAGGTCAAAGAAGATACGTTGAGAGTCTTTCAGCATACGCAAGGCAATTTTTGGGTCAAGTAGATAAACCAGATGTTGACAATATTGAAGGTTTATCGCCTGCTATTTCAATTGATCAAAAATCTACAAGTCATAATCCTCGATCAACAGTTGGAACAGTAACGGAAATACAAGATTATTTAAGATTATTGTTTGGTCGTGCTGGTGAGCCTCATTGTCACCATTGTGGGATTCCAATTGCGCCTCAAACAATTGATGAAATGGTGGATCAAATTCTTCTTTTACCAGAAGGAACAAGGTACCAATTGTTGGCTCCTGTTGTAAGAGGTAAGAAAGGAACACATACAAAATTAATAAGCGGACTAGCTGCTGAAGGATTTGCTAGGGTAAGAATCAATGGAGAGGTAAGAGAACTTGCTGATAGTATTGAATTAGATAAAAATCAAATTCATAATATTGAGGTAGTAGTAGATAGATTAATTGCAAGAGAAGGCATACAAGAAAGATTAAATGATTCTCTACAAACTTGTCTAAAAAGAGGGGATGGCTTAGCAATTGTAGAAGTTGTTCCAAAAAAAGGAGAAAACTTACCTTCTAATTTAGAAAGAGAAAAACTTTACTCAGAAAATTATGCATGTCCTGTACATGGATCTATCGTTGAAGAACTTTCTCCTAGATTATTTTCTTTTAATAGCCCATATGGGGCCTGTCCAGATTGTCATGGGATAGGTTATTTAAAAAAGTTTACTGCGGATAGAGTTATACCTGATAAAACATTACCTGTTTATGCTGCAATAGCTCCTTGGAGTGAAAAAGATAATACTTATTACTTCTCTTTACTTTATTCTGTAGGACAAGCTTATGGTTTTGAATTAAAAACTCCTTGGAAAGATTTAAGTGACTTGCAAAAAAAAGTTCTACTTTTGGGATCAGATAAACCAATATTAATCCAAGCTGATAGTCGTTTTAAAACTTCTAGTGGTTTTGAAAGACCTTTTGAGGGGATTTTGCCAATATTAGAAAGGCAATTGAATGAAGCCAATGGAGAATCAGTTAAACAAAAATTAGAAAAGTATCTAGAATTAGTTCCCTGTAAGACATGTTCTGGAAAAAGATTAAGACCTGAGGCTTTGGCAGTTAAACTTGGTCCATACAACATTACTGATTTAACTTCTATAAGCGTTTCTGAAACCCTAAATCACGTAGAGCGCATCATGGGCTTAGGTAAGACAAAGAAAGAAAATATATCTTTATCAGAAAAACAAAAGCAGATAGGTGAATTGGTTTTAAAAGAGATTCGTTTACGTTTGAAATTTTTAATTAATGTAGGTTTAGATTATTTGACTTTAGATAGACCAGCTATGACTTTGTCTGGTGGTGAGGCTCAGCGTATTAGATTGGCTACACAAATAGGTGCAGGTCTTACTGGCGTTTTATATGTATTAGATGAACCAAGTATTGGTTTGCATCAGAGAGACAACGACAGATTATTAGAAACATTAAAAAGCTTAAGAGACTTGGGAAATACTTTGGTTGTCGTTGAACATGATGAAGATACTATGAAATCCGCAGATTATTTAGTTGATATTGGTCCAGGGGCAGGTGTTTATGGTGGGGAAATTATTGCTAAAGGATCTTATCAAGATGTCTTAAATTCAGAAAAGTCATTAACTGGAGCTTATCTTAGTGGTAGGAAATCGATTCCTACTCCAAAAGAACGTAGATCATCTGTAAAAAAAAGTTTAATTTTAAATAATTGCTCTAAAAATAATTTAAAAAATATTTCTGTTGAATTTCCTTTAGGAAGATTAGTTTCTGTAACTGGTGTGAGTGGAAGTGGAAAGAGCACTTTGATAAATGAATTACTTCATCCTGCATTATGTCATTCTCTTGGATTAAAAGTCCCTTTTCCTCAAGGTGTAAAAGAGTTAAAGGGGATAAAGGCAATTGATAAAGTTATCGTTATTGATCAATCTCCAATAGGAAGAACTCCAAGATCAAATCCTGCTACATATACTGGTGCTTTTGATCCTATAAGGCAGATATTTACTGCCACAGTAGAAGCAAAGGCAAGAGGTTATCAGGCTGGTCAATTTAGCTTTAATGTGAAAGGAGGAAGATGCGAAGCTTGTAAAGGTCAGGGAGTCAATGTAATTGAAATGAATTTTCTACCTGATGTGTATGTTCAATGTGAAGTATGTAAAGGAGCTCGTTTTAATAGGGAAACTCTTCAGGTGAAATATAAAGGTTTTAATATATCTGATGTTTTAGAGATGACTGTTGAACAAGCTGCAGAAACTTTTTCTGCCATACCTCAAGCTGCTGATAGATTATCTACATTGGTTGATGTTGGCTTAGGATATGTCAAATTAGGCCAGCCAGCTCCTACATTATCTGGTGGAGAGGCTCAAAGAGTTAAGTTAGCCACGGAATTGTCAAAAAGAGCTACTGGAAAAACTTTATATTTGATTGATGAACCAACTACTGGGTTAAGTTTTTATGATGTTCATAAATTAATGGATGTAATACAACGTTTGGTAGATAAAGGTAATTCAGTAATTGTTATTGAACATAATTTAGATGTTATTAGATGTTCAGATTGGATTATCGATTTAGGACCTGATGGAGGGGATAAAGGAGGAGAAATCATTGCAGAAGGTATTCCCGAGGATGTAGCTAAAAATCCTACAAGTCATACAGCAAAATATCTTAAAAAGGTTCTGAAATAAGAAAAGTCTTGTTGTATTTCTTTTTATTTTAATTATTTCAGCAATATGAAATTCTTTTTTAAAGGGGCATAAAACTACTCCATAACTGCTTTTTTGAAAACTTTCATATAAAAAAATTTTAAAATCATAATGCTTTCTTAATATTTCCTTAGAAAATTCAGCTTATTTGTATTAAAGGCCGTTGATCGGAGGTTTTACTGAATGAGGTTGAAATTTTTACATTTACATTTACATGGTCTTATACGTTCTAAAAATCTTGAGTTAGGCAGGGATGCAGATACAGGAGGGCAAACACAATACGTTTTAGAATTAATTAAAAGCTTGGCTAATATTTCAGAAGTTGATCAAGTAGATTTAGTTACTCGTTTAATAAACGATCCTAAAGTAGATGATGAATATTCTCAAGAAGAAGAATTTGTAGAACCTGGAGTGAGAATTTTAAGATTCAAATTTGGACCTAATAAATATTTAAGAAAGGAATTGCTTTGGCCTTATTTAGATCATTTAACTGAAAGACTGATTTCTTACTATAAAAAAAACAAAAAGCCTAATTTCATTCATGCACATTATGCAGATGCTGGATATGTAGGAGTTAAACTAAGTAAATCCTTAAACGTTCCTCTTATTTTTACTGGTCATTCTTTAGGAAGAGAGAAAAAAAGGAAATTGCTTGATACTGGTTTAAAAAATAATCAAATCGAAAAACTTTATTCTATAAGTAAAAGAATTGAAGCAGAAGAAAAAGCATTGAAGTCTGCAGATATTGTTGTTACAAGCACTAAACAAGAATCAGTGTATCAATATTCCCAATATTCTTCTTTTTCACCTCACAAAGCTAAAGTTATTCCTCCTGGTGTTGATCATAATAAATTTCACCATATTCACTCCACAACCGAGACAGCCGAAATTGATAACATGATGAAACCTTTTCTAAAGGATTCTACTAAACCTCCATTTTTAACTATTTCTAGAGCTGTACGAAGAAAAAATATTCCATCTTTGATTGAAGCATATGGAAGATCTGAAAAATTAAAAAGAAAAACTAATTTAATTCTGATATTAGGTTGTAGAGAGAATACTTCAAAACTTGACCCTCAACAAAAAGATGTTTTCAATAATATTTTTGAAACAATTGATAAATATAATTTGTATGGAAAGGTAGCTTATCCAAAAAAACATCTTCCAAGTCAGATTCCTGCTTTATATAGGTGGGCTGCTAGCAGAGGTGGTGTATTTGTAAATCCAGCTTTAACAGAGCCTTTTGGTTTAACTCTTCTTGAAGCTTCTTCATGTGGATTGCCAATAATATCAACAAATGATGGAGGGCCAAAAGAAATTCGTTCAAAATGTGAAAATGGACTTCTAGTAGATGTTACTGATATTAATGAGTTGAAAGTTATTCTTGAAAAAGGAATATCAAACAATAATCAGTGGAAAATATGGAGCAGAAATGGAATTGACGGTGTTAACAGGCACTTTAGTTGGAACACTCATGTACGCAGTTATTTATCAGTACTTACTGAAGAATTTTCAAGATTAAATAGTTATTCTTCATCTGACATTAAACAAAGTTGTTTAAAAGGGACTTCCTCACTTATAAAACCCCATTGATCGAAAACCTCAGGATCAGGGTGAAGAATGAGTTGATTATTTTGAGTTTTCTTTAGTTTAAAGCCTTTCTTAGATAGTTTTTTCATTAAGTTAGCAGTTTCTTCAAATCTTGATGCCATTGCATCAAGACTTGAGCAATCATTTGTTAACCCATTATCTTTCCATGTAAAAAAATTCATAACAAATTTTTTAAAGATTGATTTTTAAAACTATACCTAAAATTACAAGGAAAATGTTGATTTTCCAAAAATTTTCAACTATTTTTTGTTCCTTCACTCCTATAAGTTCAAAGTGGTGGTGTAGTGGAGCCATTAAAAATATGCGTTTACCTCTATGAAATAATTTTTTTGTAATTTTAAAAAACCCTACTTGAATCATTACTGATAAAGATTCAATGATAAATATTCCTGAGAAAATAGATAAGGTAAAAATGCTATTGGTTAATAATGCTATAGAACCCATAATTGCTCCTATACTTAGAGATCCTGTGTCACCCATAAATATTTTTGCAGGATAACTATTGTACTTGAGAAAACCTAAGCATATGCCGGACATCGAAAAACATAAAATGCTAAAAACGAAAAGTTCTTGCTGTTCTTTCAGTAATATTTCTGTTCCTAATCCATAAAAGACAATCCCACTGCATCCAGCGGCTAATCCATCTAGTCCATCAGTCAAATTTACTGAATTACTTATGCCAACAAGTACTAAAAAAGAAACTGGCAATATGAAAATATTCATATTTATTCCCCAGGAGTCAGAAACTGTTATTAATGGACTGATTAAATTTTTTTCGTAGGCTAACAATATAAAAATTATTGAGATGACACTTTGTAAGATTAATTTCTCTTTTGTTTTTAAACCTGTGTTCTCTTTTTTTTTAATACTTAAATAATCATCTAAAAATCCTGTAATAAAGAAACCAAAAATAGTAAGTAATAAAAGAAATAATTTTAGAGAACCTAAATTAATAGTTATTATCAAAAGCAAAATTAAAAATGGTATTATCATAAAAATCCCACCCATTGTTGGGGTATCACTTTTTTTAAAGTGATTAGCTGGGCCTTCATTCCTAATATTTTGAAGTAAATGTAATTTTTTGATAATCTTTAGACCATTTTTTGTTGTAAAAATAGAAATAAAGAAGAATAATATGTAAACTCCTGCAAAAATAAAATTATTAAAAAAATAGCAGGTAAATATTAAAGCAAAAGTAATTAATATAAATAATGATTTAAAGTTAAACTTTTTAATCTTCCCAATCATCTTCTAATGAAGGATCTTCTTCAGTTTTATAATCTTCCTTTTCTCCCATTAGTGCTGAAAGTTCTTCTTCCTCTATAGTACTAATCTCTTGGGAATCTCCATCTTTTTCTGCAACGAGTCTACCTGTATTTTCGAGCCAAGATAGTAGATCAGGCTCTTCTCTTAATGGCAACACAGGAGCTGGATCATCTCTGTGGTAGCAAGTTAAAGCGGGATTGACTTCGGCAATATCGTCTAATCTAAGTTTTAGTTTGTTTGAATCCATTATTGATAATGTTCTATATATAAGATAATACATAATGATGCACACTAAAAACTTTGTTTGATAAAGGAAATTTAAAATACTTTTTTATCTGGCTAATTTCATTATTGCTGTCTGGATTATTAAAACTGATTGGATATTTGAATCCCAATGTTTTAATAATTAATAACTTTCTTCTCTTATTACTAGTTTTTGGTCCAGCTCTTTTAGTTACAATAGTATTAGTCTTTAATAAGTTTTTAAATTCTTAATTACGTCAAAAAATTTAAATTTATGGAGCAAATTTAGATGCAGCAGGTAAAAAAAGTTGTACTAGCTTATTCTGGTGGCGTAGATACGAGCGTTTGTATTCCATATTTAAAGAATGAATATGGAATTTCAGAAGTGGTTACTTTTGTCGCAGATCTTGGTCAAGGCGAGGATTTAGAACTTATTAGGCAAAAAGCTTTAAATTCTGGTGCATCTCAATCAATTGTTGGCAATTTAGTTAATAGTTTTGTTGAGAGATACGCTTTTCCAGCTATTAGAGCAAACGCATTATATTTAGATAAATATCCTTTATCTACAGCTCTTGCTAGGCCTTTAATTGCAGAAAGTCTTGTAAATATTGCTAGAGAGTTTAATGCTGATGCAGTAGCTCATGGATGTACTGGTAAAGGGAATGATCAAGTTAGATTTGATTTAGCAATAAATGCTTTAGGTCCTGATTTAAAAATAATTACTCCTGCAAGGGAATGGAATATGAGTAGGGAAGAGGCAATAGTGTACGGAGAAAAATTTGGTATTCCGGCACCAGTATCAAAAAAATCACCATATTCAATAGATGTTAATTTACTTGGTAGGAGTATTGAAGCAGGCATATTAGAGGACCCAATGAAAGAAGCACCTGAAGATATTTTTGCAATGACATCATCTATTGAGAATTCACCTGATTCTCCTCAAGAAATAGAAATTATTTTTAAAAATGGGTTTCCTGTTGGAATTAATGATGAATCTCTAACCCCTGTAGAGATTATTAAAAAAGCTAATGTTCTCGCAGGTGAGCATGGTTTTGGAAGAATTGATATGATTGAAGACCGAGTAGTAGGAATTAAAAGTAGAGAGATTTACGAAACACCAGGCCTCTTACTTTTAATCAAAGCTCATAAAGAATTAGAAAGTATTACATTAAACCCAGACGTTGTAGACTTTAAAGGAATAGTTGAAAAAAAATGGGGTCAACTTGTCTATCAAGGTTTTTGGTTTGGACCTCTTAAAGATAGTTTAGATTCATTTATTTCATCGACTCAAACTTCAGTTAATGGAAGAGTAAAGATTAGACTTCATAAAGGGAACGCAATAGTAATAGGGAGAATGTCGGAAAATAATTCACTTTATAGAGAAGATTTGGCAACTTATAGCAAAGACGATGTTTTTAATCATTCTTTAGCGGAGGGTTTTATTTATATGTGGGGTATGTCCAATAAAATATGGGCTGAATTAAATTCAAAAACAAAAGATTAACGTTTAAGATTCTGCATTTTCTTTAGTTTCAGTATCATCTTTTCCCGAAGTTGAAGTATCTGTGCTTACTACTGGTTGTTCTTCCTTAGATTCAACTTTAGTTTCTGGATTTTCTTTATCATCTGCTTTAGTTGAAATCTTTGTAGAAGGTCTTGGAGTTGGTAAAGGCCCTTCTTGTTTAACGGTCATGTATCTAATAACATCTTCACTTAGTCTCATTGCTTTTTCGATTTTGAAAATATGTTGTCCATCTCCTTGATGACTTAGTTGGACGTAAATACCTTCTCTATGTTTTGCTATTTGATAGGCTAATCTTCTTTTACCCCTCATTTGACTATCGAGGATGGTACCGCCAAATTCTTCTAAAAGCTTATTGTATTTATCAATATGGTTAGTCACTGCATCTTCCGCAATATCTGGGCGGAGGATATACATTGTTTCGTAATAAGATTGTTGATCGTTCATAGTTTCAGACAAGGTCTTTGGCTCACATAATTGAAGTCATGAGCGTCTGTTCATATTTAACGATACATCATGATGTGCAGTTCCTTGAAAATTAGCATTATTTTAAAGATGATTTTTGAGTGCATCATTCATAATATGAAAAGGTACTTCTAAGCCATTTGTCCAAAATGATAATGATTTCAATCCTTGAGCAACAAGCATTTGCAAACCATCGATAGTCATGCATCCTTTATCGGCGCTAAATTTTAATAGATGTGTCGGAGCAGGATTATAGATTAAATCATAAACAATTGTTTTTGAGTTAAGAGATCTCCAAAAAGAATCTCCATATGGCAATAAATTCATTTCATTTTTGGCTGTTTTCATTCCTACTGGTGTTGTATTTACAATTAAATCTGCTTCTTCAATTAAATTTTGAGCTTGATTATCGTTACTTAAGAAGCTCTGAAGATCAATTTGATTTTCAAAGTTTTTTATTAATTCATCTAGTGATGATTTGTTACGTGTTATTACTGAAATTTTTGAAAGATTTAAATTTATTAAACCTTGAATAACAGATTTTGCTGCACCCCCAGAGCCAAGAACTATTGATTTTTTCTTTGTTAAGTTTAAATTTTTTAATGGATAAATAAATCCCTCTAAATCAGTATTAGTTGCGCTCCATTCTTTTTCAGAATTTAATTTCAGGGTATTAATGGCTTTCAGTTTGCTTGCAATAGGCGAAATTTCACTACATAGGTTAAATACTTTTTCTTTATGAGGGATTGTAATATTTAAACCTTTGCAATTAATTTTTTTCAAGGAATTCAGAACTAATTCTAGATCTTCATCTTTGCAAGGTATAGCAATATAAATTAAATCTAGGCCTAAATATTTGAATGCAGCATTTTGCATAATCGGTGACAAGGAATGGCTTACTGGATTGCCGATTAATGCTATAAAAGATGTCTTACTTGAAATCATGTTTAGAATTTTTCCTTTAAAATAATGATCTGTTCGGGAACCACACCCCATCTCTGAGTAACAATAATGACGGCAATGAACGATTATGGAGAATAATAAATATAAAGTGTTTACCCATGGGTAAGGTTGTAGGAATTGATTTAGGAACAACTAACAGTTGTGTTGCTGTAATGGAAGGTGGTAAACCTACTGTAATAGCAAATGCTGAGGGTTTCAGAACTACTCCATCAGTTGTTGCATATACAAAAAATCAAGATCAGCTTGTTGGACAAATAGCAAAAAGGCAAGCTGTAATGAACCCTGAAAATACTTTTTATTCTGCAAAACGTTTTGTTGGTAGAAGGGTTGATGAAGTTAATGAAGAGTCTAAAGAAGTTAGTTATTCTGTTGAAAAATCTGGTTCTAGTGTCAAATTAAAATGTCCTATTTTGGATAAGCAGTTTTCTCCTGAAGAGGTAAGTTCTCAAGTTTTAAGAAAGTTAGCAGATGATGCTGGTAAATATCTTGGTGACAAAGTTACACAGGCTGTAATTACAGTTCCAGCTTATTTTAATGATTCCCAAAGACAGGCTACGAAAGATGCTGGAAAGATTGCAGGTTTAGAAGTCCTCAGAATCGTTAATGAGCCAACTGCTGCGGCTCTAGCGTATGGTTTGGATAAAGAAAATGAAAAAATTCTTGTTTTCGATTTAGGTGGAGGCACATTTGATGTTTCAGTTATTGAAGCTGGTGATGGTGTAACTGAAGTTTTATCTACATCTGGAGATACACATTTAGGTGGTGATGATTTTGACAGATGCATCGTAGATCACTTAGCTAATACTTTTAAATCAAATGAAGGTATTGATCTCAGACAAGATAAGCAAGCTTTGCAAAGATTGACAGAAGCTGCAGAAAAAGCAAAAATAGAGCTCTCAAATGCTACGCAAAGTGAAATAAATTTACCTTTTATTACAGCGACGCCAGAAGGACCAAAACATTTAGATTTAAACCTTACTAGAGCAAAGTTTGAGGAATTAGCAGCTTCTTTAATTGATAGGTGTAAGACCCCAGTTGAAAGAGCTATAAGTGATGCAAAAATTTCTACTAGTGAAATTGATGAAGTTGTTATGGTTGGAGGCTCATCTAGAATACCTGCTGTTTTAGATTTAGTTAAAAAAATAATTGGCAAAGAACCAAATCAAACTGTTAATCCTGATGAGGTAGTAGCTGTTGGAGCTGCAATTCAGGGAGGAGTTTTAGCAGGAGAGGTTAAAGATATATTGTTGCTTGATGTTACTCCACTTTCTTTAGGTGTAGAGACTTTAGGGGGAGTAATGACAAAAATGATAAATCGAAATACTACAGTACCTACCAAGAAATCTGAAACATATTCAACTGCTGTAGACGGTCAAACAAATGTAGAAATCCACGTTTTACAGGGTGAAAGAGAAATGGCTTCTGATAATAAAAGCTTAGGAACCTTTAGATTGGATGGTATACCTTCAGCACCAAGAGGCGTGCCGCAAATTGAAGTTACATTTGATATCGATGCAAATGGAATTCTCAGTGTTACTGCTAAAGATAAAGGAAGCGGCAAAGAGCAAAGTATCTCCATTACTGGTGCCTCAACTCTATCTGATAATGAAGTAGACAAAATGGTAAAGGATGCTGAATCTAATGCATCTGCAGATAAAGAAAAAAGAGAAAAAATCGATTTAAAAAATCAAGCTGAAACACTTGTATATCAGACAGAAAAGCAACTTGGTGAATTAGGAGACAAAATTGATGCTGCAGCAAAGTCTAAAGTTGAAGAAAAAAGTAATGCTCTAAAAGAAGCTACTTCAAAAGAAGATTATGAATCAATGAAAAAACTTCTTGAAGAACTCCAGCAAGAACTTTATGCAGTTGGTTCATCTGTTTATCAGCAACCAGGCAATCAGCCACCATCACCTAGCGCATCAAGCGGTCCTGATCAGAGTGATTCAAACGAAAAAGGTGGAGATGATGTAATTGATGCAGACTTTACTGAAACAAAAGATTAGTTAAGGTAATTTTTAATTTCATTAGCAACCCACTTAGAACAAGCTGGAGCCAGTAATATACCATTTTTATAAAAACCTGTACATATAATTAGTCCATCTTCAAGATTTTTCATTATTGGTGAGGGCTCACCATCTGGTCTTGACCTTATTCCGTACCATTTTTTATAAATTTTTCCTTTCATCAGCCAATTTGGTTTTTTATCGAGAAAATTTGTGAGTTTTTCGAATGTATTTTCTTCTGGTTTCGTACTGTATTCATCAGTTGATCCAATAATTAGCTTATTTTTTGATTTTGGAATTATATTTTTACCATTTATATTGAACTGTTTTGGAAGCGATAATAAATCGACTTCTACATCATTAATCTCAATTTCCATAGCTTGACCTACAACAGGTTTTAATTTGATTTTGTGAGATAGGTTATTTATTAAATCAATCGCTTTAAGTGAATTACACAAAATAACGATGTCAGATTTGATGTTTTCATTATTTCTTGTTGTAGAAATCCATTGATTATTTGATTTTCTTATTTTTATTATTTCTTCTTGTAAATGATTTACTTTTTTTTGTTCTAGATATTTATCTAATGTTTGAAGTAACGACAAAGCATTTATTCTTCCATCTTTGAAGGAAATCATTCCTTTTATATTTTTTGTTTGGAAGGCTTTGTTTATATTACTGATAAATATTGAGTCTCTTTCTAAAATTTGTAAGTTTTGATCATTATTTTCATAAATAAATTTCTTTAATTTTTTGAACTTTTCTTCATTAGTAGTTAGTTGTATTAATGGTTTTTCGATATTTAATTCATAATTAAATTTTTGCAAGAATGTAATCCATTGTGGCCATAATTCAATGCTTTGCTTCCTAAGATCCCAACTTCTACCTCTTCTTTTTTGATACATATTACCCATTAGCAAGCCTAAAGCTGCATTGCTACTATTTTGGAGTTGAGTTGGATCTATTATTGTTATCTGGAAACCTAATTCTGATAATTCTAAGGCGTTAAATTTTCCAATAATCCCTGATCCAATAATAACTATGTGTGCTTTTTGAAAATTTTCTTTTAAGCTTTTCATTGATATATTAAATATAATTGCTTATTTGACTTTAATAGTTTTAGATTTTTTGGAACATCCTTCAATTATATTCAAAATTGTTTGTCCAGATCGTCCTGGCCTTGTAAGTTTACTTACAAGTTGGATTTCAAATTACGGTGGAAACATAAAACATTCTGATCATCATACAGATCAAGATGCGGGTTTGTTTCTTAGTCGAATTGAATGGAATAGCAAAAATGCATCTTTTAATAGAGATGAAATCTATAAAGAATTTCAAAAAATTGCAGATGAAGTAAATGGTAAATTTAACGTAAATTATTCTGATGAAATTCCAAATGTTGCTATTTTTGTCAGTAAACAAAATCATTGTTTGATTGATTTGCTATGGCGAGTAAGAAATGGTGAACTCAAAATGAAAGTGCCGTTAATAATTTCTAATCATTCTGATCTTGAAAATATTGCAAATGACTTTAATGCAAAATTTGTCTATATTGATACCTTTAATACTGATAAATCTGTTGTTGAAGATCAATTTTTAAAGTTATTAAAAGAATATGAAATTGATCTTGTTGTGTTAGCCAAATATATGCAAATTTTGAGCGACTCTTTTTTAAAAAACTTTTCGTCAATAATCAATATTCATCATTCTTTCTTACCTGCATTTAAGGGCGGGCAACCATATCATCGAGCATGGAAGAGAGGTGTTAAATTAATCGGTGCTACTGCTCACTATGTTACTGAAGATCTTGATGAAGGCCCGATAATAGAGCAATGCACAGTTAATGTAAGTCATAGGGATGAAGTTGATGATTTGATAAGAAAAGGAAGAGATATTGAAAGAATAGCTTTAGCAAGAGCGGTTAGATTACATATAAATCATCAAGTATTTGTTTACAACAGCAAAACTGCAGTTTTTGATTGAAGATAGTTTTTTAGTCTTCTAATTCTATTTGTATTTGTCTTTCATAAATTGATTCTTCATTAAAAGCTCTTGCTATAAAGAAACTGGCAATGCAGCTGATTAAGACAGGTTTCATTATTAATAAATTTTTTGTCAGAGCAAAAGCTAAAAACATTGCTGTTATTGG
This sequence comes from uncultured Prochlorococcus sp., assembly GCA_902591275.1. Classification (GTDB taxonomy): domain Bacteria; phylum Cyanobacteriota; class Cyanobacteriia; order PCC-6307; family Cyanobiaceae; genus Prochlorococcus_A. The sequence goes on from CACJAC010000005.1 coordinate 25,580, forward strand.
TGTTCGCGAACATCCAGCTACGAAAGCTCCCATTCCCGCAAAAATGTATGTACTTGGAGCATGCCCTGTCGCCATTTCTACCCAGCTTCCCATTATTAGTCCTATTGACCCTCCTAAAGTAAGCATTGGGTAGAATAATCCTCCAGGAGCTCCAGAAGCTGCAGCTAAACCTGTCGTGATAAATAGTACTAAAACTGCTAATAAAGCAATTCCAATACTTGTATTTTGTTCAGCTATTATTTTCTGTAATTCATCCAAATTATGAAATGTACTTGGTAAACAAGAATAGATACTACCTAAGATAAGTCCACATATGCTCATTTTTAAAACAAATTTATTTTTATACCACTTTTTCCCAAGATTTTGCATTAATAAAACATATCTACTGTACAATTCTGCAAATATCCCAATAATTATTCCTAGTAAAACTAAGTAAATAAAATCTACAGGTAAGAAAAAAACTGATGGGTCATATTCTTTTTGAATCAAAAATCCAAGGTTAAAATCAAAGCCTCCTGCTTTAGGATCTAAACCCAAGGCTTGAATAATATCAGCAGATGAATCTGCAATAAAAGTTGTAATTACTACTAATAGCAAAATTACTGGTCTAGCAGAGTTTAGTAGCTCTTCTATTGCATAGATAAACCCTCCTAATGGAGCGCTAAATACTGCAGCTATTCCAGCACCACCACCTGCTGCTACTATTACTCTTCTGAAAGCTGTAGGAGCTTTGAGCCACTTGGCCATTTGCCAAGCTACTGATCCTCCCATTTGAACTGATGGACCCTCTGGACCCAAAGGGAATCCACTACCAATAGCAATAATTCCTGATATGAGCTTTACTAATCCTACTTTTAAATTCATTGGAACTTTTTTATGTCTTAAGAAACCTATGATTTGACTCACACCTGAACCTTTTGCAGCAGGCGCTATATTTTTGATCAAACATCCTGCAATAGTTCCTCCTAGAGCTCCAAAAATAGGTAAGACAGCAATAGATGGAAATTGGTCTAATAATGCTAATCTCCAATTATTAATAAAATAGATTCCAGTTTTAAAAGATATGCTCGTAATTGAAGCCCCTAAACCTGTTAATAAGAGCGAAAATGCAACGACTAGAGATTTTTGTTTTAATAATTTTTTGATGCTACGAGAAGAATTATTACTTGTTTTTTGAATATTATCTTTTATAAAGTTTGGCATGGTCCATGATTACTTTGTCAAGCTGAAATCGTGTATTTCATCAAATTGAAGATAGCGATAAAGTTCATCTGAATATGGATTAATTTTATTTTTAGTAATATCCTGATATTCTTCAACTTCAGGTATTTTGCCAAGCAGTGCGCAAACTGCTGCTAATTCAGCGCTGCCTAAAAAGACTTGTGCATCCTTGCCAAGTCTATTGTCAAAATTTCTTGTACTTGTAGAAAATACTATGGAACCTTCATCTACTCTGGCTTGATTTCCCATACATAATGAACAGCCTGGTAACTCTAACCTTGCACCACAATCTTCGAATATTTTATAGTAGCCTTCAGCTTTTAGGGTTTCTTCATCCATTTTTGTTGGCGGACAAATCCATAATTTAGATTTTAAATTTTTAACACCTTCAAGAACTTTCGCAGCTGCCCTGTAATGACCAATATTTGTCATGCAAGACCCTATAAAAACCTCGTCAATATTTGTATTTGCAACATCAGTGATTTCTTTTACATTATCTGGATCGTTAGGGCAAGCAACTATAGGTTGTGTTACTTTTGCTAAATCAATTTCAATGATTTCTTCATATTGAGCGTTTAAATCTGGTTGAATCAATGATGGTTTTTTTAACCAATTTTTCATATCATTGATTCTTCTTGAAATCGATTTTGAATCTTCATAATTGCTCTGGATCATTTTTTCTAGCAGGCAAATATTGCTTCTTAAGTACTCTTGAACAGTTTCTTGGGATAAAAGTATGGTGCTTCCAGCGCATGAGCGTTCTGCAGTAGCATCAGTAAGTTCAAACGCTTGTTCAAGTTTTAGGTTTGGTAATCCTTCAATTTCCATAATTTTACCGTTAAATATATTTTTCTTATTTTCTTTCTCAACAGTTAAGAGACCTTTTTTAATTGCGAATAGAGGGATTGCATTTACTAAATCTCTCAGAGTAATTCCTGGTAATAATTCTCCCTTAAACTTAACCAGTACAGATTCCGGCATATTTAATGGCATTGATCCTATTGCAGCGGCAAAGGCAACAATGCCCGAGCCTCCAGGAAATGAAATACCAAGAGGAAATCTTGTATGACTATCTCCACCTGTGCCAACAGTATCGGGGAGAAGCATTCTGTTAAGCCAACTATGAATTATGCCATCTCCAGGCTTAAGAGCTACTCCACCTCTTTGAGATATAAAATCAGGTAATTCTTTGTGGGTCACTAGATCAACTGGTTTAGGATACGCAGCGGTATGACAAAAACTTTGCATCACTAAATCTGCAGTAAATCCTAAACAAGCTAGTTCTTTTAGTTCATCTCTAGTCATTGGCCCAGTAGTGTCTTGACTGCCAACTGTGGTCATAATTGGTTCACAGGTCATTCCTGGCCTAACTCCATCTAAACCGCATGCTTTGCCTACTATTTTTTGAGCTTGAGTAAAGCCGGCGGTACTTTCCATTGGATTTTGTGGTCTGGTAAATATTGCACTTGGTTGATAATTTAATTTGTTTCTAATTTTGTCTGTAAGAGATCTTCCAATCATAAGATTAATTCTTCCGCCAGCTTGAATTTCATCAGTAAGAGTTGATGGATACAAGTCGAATTTGCTTATTAATTCTTCAGTATTTGAATCTTTTGCAATTTTTTTAATAATGCCTTTATAAGGATATATTTTGATAACATCTCCAGTTTTCATATGAGATACATCAGCCTCTATAGGTAAAGCACCTGAATCCTGTGCAGTATTAAAGAAAATTGGGGCTATTTTGCTGCCAATTATTATTCCACCTGTTTTTTTGTTCGGAACAAAAGCGATATCTTCTCCTATATGCCAAATAAGTGAATTAATAGCAGATTTTCTAGAACTTCCTGTTCCAACAACATCTCCAACATAAGCTATGGGTAAATTTTGTTTTTTTAAATTATTAAGAGTCTTTAGTCCATCAGGTATTTTAAATTCCAACATAGCTAATGCATGCATCGGAATATCCGGGCGTGATGTTGCATGTACAGCCGGAGATAAGTCATCTGTATTTGTCTCACCGTCAACTTTAAATACTAAACAAGTAATCTCATTATCCAGAACTTTTTTATTTTTGAACCATTCTCCATTTGCCCAACTATTTACAACCTCTTTTGCATAAATATTATTTCGAGATAATTCATAAATTTCATTAGCTGAGTCGTAAACAAGAATAATATTTTTTAAAACTTCTGCCGCTTTTTTAGCAAGTAAACTATTTTCTCCTTTAAGTATTTCAACTAAAGAATTCACATTGTATCCGCCTATCATTGTTCCTAGTATTTCAATTGCTTTTTCGGGATTTATTGATTTGCAATATTTTTCGGAATTAACAATAGCCGTAAGCCAGCTTGCTTTTACATAAGCAGCCTCGTCAACCCCAGGTGGCACTCTATTTATTAGTAAATCAAGTAAATAAGATGAATCGAAAGTACTATCTTGTTCCAATAATTTTGTAATACAATTTGTTTGCTCAGCATTTAAAGGTAATGGAGGTATACCTTTGGTAGCTCTTTCAGCTACGTGATCTGCATAATCTTTTAGCAATGTTTCCAAATTCTTCATTAGTAAGGTTTAATGCCTAATCTATTGTTATTTTTAATATTGAAAAGGAGAGTATTCATAAATGCTTTTTTAAATATTCAAACTTCTTAATTAATCAATGACGACATCATCAAATAATTCTGCTTTAGAAAAGACTTCAGATTTACATGTTCTTGAAACACGTCCATTAATACCTCCAAGCAGATTACATAATGATATACCTTTAGATCACTCCTCTGCTAATACAGTATCTAAAACAAGAAGATCGATACAAAATATTTTGCATCACAATGATCAGAAGCTTTTAGTGATTGTGGGTCCATGTTCAATTCATGATCTAGAGGCGGCAAAAGAATATTCAAAATATATTCAAAACTTTCGAGAAATCTATAAAGATAAATTAGAAATAATCATGAGAGTATATTTTGAGAAACCAAGAACAACTATTGGTTGGAAGGGATTGATAAATGATCCTCATCTAGATAATTCTTATGATATTAATACTGGTTTAAGAAGGGCAAGAAGTTTGCTTTCTTATTTAGCAATTCGCGGAATTCCCTCTGCCACAGAATTACTAGATCCAATTGTTCCTCAATACATTGCTGATTTAATAAGTTGGACAGCAATAGGCGCCCGTACTACTGAAAGTCAGACTCATCGAGAAATGGCATCAGGATTATCAATGCCTATAGGTTTTAAAAATGGTACAGATGGTTCTTTTACTACTGCAATAAACGCAATGCAGTCAGCTTCAAAATCTCATCATTTTTTAGGTGTAAATCAAAATGGAATGGCTTCTATTGTTAATACAACAGGTAATCCAGATGGACATATAGTTTTAAGAGGCGGTTCAAAAGGGCCAAATTTTGAAAGTGAACATGTAAATAGAATTTCCTCTGAATTGAAGAAATTTAATCTTCCCCATAAAGTTATGATTGATTGTAGTCATGGTAATTCGAATAAAGATTTCCGAAAACAGTCGGAAGTGCTAAAAAATATAGCTTCTCAAATCAGTAATGGTGAGAAAAATATTTTAGGAGTTATGCTTGAAAGTCATTTGAAAGAGGGAAATCAAAAACTTTTAAAAAAAGAGGCTCTCCAGTTTGGTAGAAGCATTACAGATGCATGCATAGATATAGAAACAACAAAAGAATTACTTTCTATTTTATACAACTCAATTAGCTAGAAGCATTACAGATGCATGCATAGATATAGAAACAACGAAAGAATTACTTTCTATTTTATACAACTCAATTAGCTAGTTATAAAAAAATTAAAAAGTAATGCTGAAGAAATCGGAACAATGAAATTATCTATTCCTAAAACACTAAATTGTTCGAGCAAAGTCGCAAAAAAAGCTATTGTAAAATAATTTAAATTTAAACTATTTTCTTGGGTGTATCCTATTGAGCAAACAACTATCAAACTTGTTAAAAACATTGTCATAGTTCCAAAAAAAGATTTTTTTTGTTTAAAACAAATCCAACTCTTTGAGTTGAAGCTTTTTCCTATTAAACCAGCTAATCCATCACCAAAAGTCATTATGAAAAATCCACTAATTAATGCATATGGATCTTTATCCCAGAAAATATAAATTAAAATAAATAAACTTAGACAATAAAATAATGTTCCATAGCTCTTTCTCTCAACATCTTCGATTGTTGGAAATAATTTATACGTATAATTGAGTAAAACCATTAATGAAATAATTCCTGTAAAAATTAGAGCAGAGTTTTGATTAATTTTTAAGAATTGAGCAATTGGTATTAAAGGTCCTACTCCAATATGTATTATTTTTCTGACGATTTCTCTGCTATCTTCATTATACTTTTTAAAAACTATTGATATTAAAAAAATTGAAAACAAATACAATAAAATTACAGTAAATTCTACCAATTTGGTTAAGCTGCTTTTTGATGAGTTGTCATTACTCTAAGTTTTAATATTGCTTTAGCTTCTAGTTGCCTTACTCTTTCTCTTGAAACATTAATTTGTCTTCCTATTTCTGCGAGTGTTAGTGGTTCTTCACCATCTAGGCCAAATCTGAGCTTCATTATTTTTTGTTCTCGTTCATTTAATTGAGAAAGCCAAGTTCCTAAATGTTCCTTTTGAATAGTCCTATCCATACCTTCCATAGGCTCTTCACAGTTTGGATCAGGTATAAGTTCACCTAGAGTGCTTCTATCTTCTTCGCCTCTTGCGTGAGCATCTAGGGAAGCGCAGGGAGCACTTTGAGAAATTAAATCTTCTAAATCTTTTTGATCAATTCCCATTTCAGTTGCCATTTCCAATCTGGTAGGTTGTCTACCAAATTTATGAGATAATTCTCTAGAGACTCTTCTCATTTTGGATAGTTTTTCACTTATGTGAATAGGTAAACGGATTGTTCTTGCGCTGTTATCAATAGCCCTTGTCATTCCTTGCCTAATCCACCAGTAAGCGTAAGTTGAGAATTTATATCCCATAGCAGGATCAAATTTATCTACAGCTCTTTCAAGGCCAATTGCTCCTTCTTGGACAAGGTCTAGTAATTCAAGCCCTTGGTTTTGGTATTTTTTTGCGACGGAGACAACAAGCCTTAGATTAGCTGCCATCATTCTATCTCTGGATCTTTTGCCAATCTTAATTTGATAAAGATTTCTTTGCGTTCTATCAGTTTCAGGAATTTGTAGTAACTTTTTCATGTTCTGAACATGATGAGCTAACTCTATTTCCTCTGCTGGAGTCAAAAGAGGTACTCTACCAATGCTACTTAAGTAATAGCCAATGGAATCTGAAGCGAGTCTGCCAGATTTTTTTTGGCTTTGTTTTGTTGTAAGACTGGTTTTCGATTTGCGAGATTTACCCGCAGTGTTTGGTAATCTTGGCTCATCAAAATTGTTTTTTGAAGAGCTCTTTGCAGATTCCAGAGGGATCCCCATCACCCTGGCCTCCTAAATAATGGATTTTTTAAAAAGTTAGCACTGAAATTGAAATAAAAACTACTTTTACGTTGAAACTTTAAAGACAAAAAAATCTTTTTTTGTCTCAATTTCTTTAGATCTCTTGATATGAAAGGCTTTTTTAAAAAATAAAAAAATTTTTAAAATATTAAGTATTTTTTTAATGTTATAAAAATCAATATTATTTTTATTGTTCGATGAGATCAATTTGTGAACGATTATTTGCAGAATCTAATGAATGTTTTTCATAAGAACCATCTTCTTTCATTATCCAAGAAAAGTAATCATCTTTAATATATGTTTGCAAAAGATCTTTCAGTTGAGATTTTAATTCTGAATCTTCTATTGGAGCGATAGCCTCTATTCTTCTATCAAGATTTCTTCTCATCCAATCTGCACTCCCAATAAAAACTTCAATATCATCGTTATTATAAAACCAAAAGATTCTTGAGTGTTCGAGAAAATGCCCAATAATGCTTATGACTTTAATATTTTCACTTAGATTTTTTCTTTGGGGATATAAGCAACAAATACCTCTTACGATAAGACTAACTTTTACACCTGAATTAGAAGCCAAATAAAGAAGTTTAATTATTTCTGGGTCTACTAAAGAATTCATTTTTGCAATTATTTCAGCTTTTTTACCTTCTCTTGCATTTTTAATTTCTCTCTTTATGAGAAATATAAACTTCTCTCTCATCGATGAGGGAGAAACTAATAATTTTTGATAATTTTTTTGTTTAGAAAAACCTGATAAGTAATTAAATAACTCCAGCAAATCTGATGCAATTTCAGGATCTGTCGAAAGTAATCCTAAATCTGTATAAAACTTTGAAGTATGGGAATTATAATTGCCAGTTCCAATATGAAAATAATTTCTTAAACGTCCTTTTTCTTTTCTAACTATTAAAGCTATTTTTGTATGTGTCTTAAATCCTATGATTCCATAGACAACATGAATTCCTGCTTGTTCAAGTTGTTTGGCCCATTGAATATTATTATCTTCATCAAATCTTGCTTTTAGTTCAACAAGAGTCATTACTTCTTTTCCATTCTCTGCAGCTCTCATTAAGGCTGCAATAATAGGCGAATCCTTGGAAACTCGATATAAAGTAATTTTTATAGCCATTACAAGTGGATCATCAGCGGCTTTGTTTATAAATTCTTCAACTGAAGTTCTAAATAAGTCGTATGGATGATGAAGCAGAATATTTTTTTTCCTAAGTATGTTAAAAATAGAATTGAGGTTTTTGTTTGAAGGTAAATCTAAATTTTTTAATTGTGAGTGAGTTTTTCCAATGAGTAGATTTTCTTTTAAATCATCTCTACTAATTTTTGTAAGCTGATTTAAATCGTCAAGGCCTAAAAAACTTTTGCAAAAGTAAATATATTCTTTTTGTATTGAGATACTGTCAATGAGTAATTTTAAAATATTTTCTGGCATATCGGATTCAACTTCTAATCTAACTACGTCTCCACCTAACCTTCTCTTTTGCAAACTTTGTTCAACTGCTAAAAGAAGATCATCAGCTTCAAGTTCTTTTAATTCTAAATCTGCATCTCTTGTCACTCTAAAAAAAGAGTAATTGATACATTCCATCCCGTTAAATAAAGTATTTATGTTATTTCCAATTAAATCTTCAACACTTATAAAAAAATATGAACTTTCATCACTATGTTGAATAATTTCATTGGGAATTTGTATAAATCTATTTATATTTTTTGTTGGTATTTTTACTCTGACAAACTGATTTTTAGAATCTTCTCCATCCCTTATTAGAGCTGCCAAATTTAGACTTAAATTACTTATAAAAGGAAATGGATGTGATGGATCAACAACTAATGGAGTTAATAAAGGGAAAATAGATGAAGTAAAGAAGTTTTTACACCAATTTCTTTGATTTGCATTTAAATCCTTATATTTTTTTAAAATTACACCTTTTTCTTTTAATTCATTATTTAATTCATTATTTACATAGGTTTCTTGAAGAGTAGTTAATTTTTTTACTTCTTTGTTTATTTTTGCTAACTGCTCTTTAGGGGTAAGTCCGTCAATACTTTTTTTAGTAATTCCTGCTTCAACTTGAGCTTTTAATGAAGCTACCCTCACCATAAAAAATTCATCTAGATTATTACTAAAAATTGAACAAAATTTTACTTTATCTAGGATTTTGTACTCCTTTTCCATACCAGTAAGGAGTACTCTTTTATTGAACTCAATCCAACTTAATTCTCTATTAATAAAAACATTAGCCTGGCTTTTCATTAAAATGCTTTTGATTTTTGATTGTTAAAAGAATTATTACTCTTACCCTCTGCAATAAGGTATATCATGAAAAGTAAGATTATGGAACCAGCTATAAAAGGTGACTTAGGACCAAAACTATCATAAACCCTTCCCGCCATTGCAATTCCTAAAACTCCTCCAAGACTCTGTAGACCTTGAAGATTACTTAAAATTGATCCTTGTTTATCAACGTCTAATTTCTTTGATATTAGTGCTCTTAAGGTGGGCGTAATTAACCCTGCCCCAACGGCTAAAAATGAAACAGCTGAATAAATATTAAGTGTCGCATTTTCTTTTGGAGCAGTTATTAAAAGAGTACATGCCACAAGAATGAAGCCTGATCCGATAAGTGTTAATCGCTTTTCGCCAAATTGCTTTACCAGAGGCCCAATTAGTCCTCCCTGAACGATAATGGCAATGATTCCTACTACAACAAGAGTTCCACTTGATGCTTTGGTCGTCCAGTTTAAGGATTCTTGAAGGAAAAATATAAGGATATTAGTCAATCCAGTAAAAGCAATAAAGTAAATAAAAAAAGCTAATGATAATTTTTTAATCTTTTCTTCTTTGAAAACTGTAAATAGAGCTTTTAAAGGGTTTTTTAAAGCAGTTTTTGATTTATTTATTTTACTATTAGGCTTGGTTTCTGGTAAGTAACAAAATACAAGGAGAAAATTTATTATTGGAATGATTGAGGCTATTAAAACTGGAATAATAAAATTATTATTTGTATTTCTTGCAAAAAGAACAACAAAAATATTTCCTAAGAAAAAACTTAAACCAAAAGCTACACCAATAAGACCAAATGTTTTTGCTCTTTTTTCAGGGCTTGAAATATCTGCAAGAATTGTTGTTGCAGTAGCTGCAGTACCCCCACTTAAACCGTCAATTAGTCTCGCTAAAAATAATAAAAATAACGGGATAGTGGCTATTGAATTTGACCAATTAAAAAGAACTGTAAAAGATAATATTGATATTCCTATTACTGAACCAGTAATGCAAAAAAGAGTGACAGGTCTTCTTCCATATCTATCACTCATAAGTCCTATAAAAGGAGAAGCTGTAAATTGAGCTAATTGGTAAGTGCATGATAATAAACCATATGTACTTGCTTTAGAGTCAAAAAGTAAAACAAAAGAGGGTAATATGGGTAACAGTATGCTTTCACTTAAACGATCATTTAGGAGAGTGATAAACGCACTAAGGAGAGTAAATTTTTTATTTGGTTTTAATAAACTTTCTTTCACAATATTTACCTTCATTGCGATTAACTTTTACTACCATACTTGTTAATGGAGATTATTGTGCCTGGCATTGTTTATTTAGTTGGAGCAGGTCCTGGTGATCCTGAGCTTTTGACTCTTAAAGCTTTGCGCCTAATAAAAAATTGTGATGTATTAGTTCATGATGCTTTAATACCAGATGAAATAACAAAAAAGGCAGGAAAAAATACAGAAATATTTCATGTAGGCAAAAGAGCTGGGAAGTGTTCTGTGCCTCAGGCTGAAACTAATGATCTTATTTTGAAATTAGCAAAAGAAGGCAAAAATGTTGTAAGGCTTAAAGGCGGAGATCCTTTCGTTTTTTCTAGAGGTGGTGAAGAGGTATCAATTTTAGAAAAAAATGGAATTTCAGTCGAAATCGTTCCTGGTATTACTTCTGGGATAGCTGCCCCCACATATTTTGGTATTCCGCTAACCCATAGAGATGCTGCGAGTTCCGTAACTTTTGTCACTGGACATGAGCGTGTTGATAAGGAAAAAAAGACAGTGAATTGGAGAGATTTAGCTAAATCATCAGATAGCTTAGTAATTTTTATGGGTATAAAAAATATTGAATTTATTGTGGAAGAATTAATTCTAGGTGGTTTAGATAAGAATACTAAATGTGCTGTTATTCAAGAAGCTACTTTAAAAAATCAAAAATGTTTGATTGAGAAATTAAATAATCTTCCAGATAAAATCAAAGATAAAGAATTTTTAGCTCCATCAATTGTCATTATTGGAAAAATTGTCGAATTTAAGGTTAATAACAATATAACTAAAGTATCTGATGTCTATTTACCAGATATTAATAAAGTTCAACTATATAATAAATCCCAAAAGTAAATTGGATCGAATTTAGGTTTAAGCTTTAAATCATTAACTTGATTAATTTGTCTGCAAGATAAGCTATTAATTGCAACTATTATGTCATCATTTTGAAATTCTGGAGGAATTAATTCTTCTTTTACAATTTGCAATTTTAAAGCTTCAGAAACCATAATCCCCTCTAAACAGCCGCTCTCCTTTCTAGGAGTTATCCATTGATTATTTCTTTTAATTAGAAGATTAAATGTACTTCCACAACAAAGTTCACCTGACGTATTCAAAAGGATAGAATCATCAAATGATTTTTCAATAGCTTCTGTCAAAACTTGTATTGCCTGATTATATGAAAATGTTTTGCATTTACTTATAAGACTGAATTCATTTATTTTTTCCGTTTGACTAATGCAAACGCTTATCGGATTAAAATTTGGTTTGATTCTGTAGAACTCAAGCCATAAATTATCCAAATCTTTTGTATCTGAAGTGCTATCAATTCTTAGTGTTCGACCTTCATTAGTTCCTCGACTATAGTTTATTCTTACTGAAGCAAATTGATCATTTTTAAGCGATAACTTTTTAATTCCATCGTGAATAAGTTTTCTCAAAGTTAATTTATTTATTTTGAGATTAATATTTAAAATCTTGCTACTTTTTTCTAATCTTTTCAGATGTTCATCGAAAAGAATAGGTTTGTTTTCTTTTATCAAAATGGTTTCAAATATACCATCAGCAAATTTTAATCCTCTATTATTAGCAGCAATAAATATTCTATCAATATCCAACCATTGATCCTTGTGCCAGCCTAATTTTTCAATCATTTTAGTGAATCAATTAACGGTAAAAGTTTCCACTTTAGTTCATCAGTTTCCTCTTCAGGGTTTGAGTCAATAACTATTCCGCAACCAGCATATATATTGATTTTTTTGTCTTTAACTAAAAATGATCTTATTAGTATATTGCTGTCAAATTCTCCATTCCAGTCAAGCTTCAAAAATGAGCCACAGTATGGTCCGCGTTCGCATTCTTCTAATTCAAAAAGTCTCTGGCATGATCTTAATTTAGGTGCTCCAGTTATAGACCCCCCAGGCCAACAAGCTTTTAGTAAATCAATCCAGTTCTTGTTTTTTTTTAATTTTCCTCTGATAACTGAAGTTAGATGATGAACTTTTAAGAAACTTTCAAGTTTTAATATTTCTGGCACCATAATACTTCCTGTTTCGCAAACTTTACTTAAATCATTTCTTATTAGGTCAACAATCATAATATTTTCGGCTCTATCTTTTTCGTTCGTTATTAAATCAATAGCATTAAGTGCGTCTTGATTTAAATCTTTATCTCTTGATCTAGTTCCTTTGATAGGTCTTGATTCTACAAAATTTTTATTATCTATTTTTATAAATCTTTCTGGCGAGGTAGATAATACAGCCTCTTTATAATTATCATTATTTATTATTATTCCTCCAAAGGGAGCTCTTAATTTCCTTCTTATTTTCAAATAAATATCTAGAGGATGATAGTTTTTGGAATATTCAATTTCGCATTTAGTTGTTAGGTTTGCTTGAAATATATCCCCTAGGGAAATTAATTTTTTCAGTTTTAAAATATTTTTCTGAAATTTTTCAGCCATTTCGTCCAAATTTATTTTTGAAAAATCAAAATTCAAATTTGTTGTAATAATATTTTCTTCAATATTTTTTATATTGTTGATTATGTTTTTATAATTCATCAGTTCAGATGAGTTTGTGCCTTCGATAATTATTTCTTTTTTTATTAGATTACATTTAATGATTGGATCATATGATGCAATCCATAAAGTTGCCATATTAGATTTTCGCCATGGGTTTTTTGGTTCTATGTAAACTCCAGCTTCATAACTTAACCATCCAATCCAAAATCCTTTTTCAATATTTTTTAAATTGTTGAATGGATTATTAGTTTTGTCTAAGTTATTGATATCTCTTGATTGGATTATTTTTTTAGGTTTAATTCCTATTATTGACCATTCCCCATTTTCTTTGCCATCACTGTCTAGCCAAGCTAATCCTTTATCTCCGAATTTTTTTGTTAGATCATGCGTAATCAGTGCTGGATCTATCCATTTTTCTAGAATTATTTTTTTTATTTTCATTTTTTATTATTGTTATTAAGCCATTTTTCATAAGCGGAATTTCTAATTCTGCAGCTATCACACTTACCGCATGGTTTTGAATTACCCGAATAACAACTCCATGTTTTATCTAAAGGGACATTATTAGCAAAAGCTAAATGAATAATTTCCTCTTTATTTAAATCTAATAGTGGCGTCCAAAGTTTTATTGGATTATTTTCTCTTCCTCTTTTATTGGCTAAATCTGCTAATTCTTGAAATTTTTTAATGTAGTCAGGTCTGCAATCTGGATAACCTGAATAATCTAGTGCATTAACTCCTAATCCTATAAAATCAGCATCTATTGCTTCGGCATAACTTAGTGCAACGGAAATAAATATAGTATTTCTCCCAGGAACATAAGTATTAGGAATTTTATTAGTTTGTAATCCTTGTTTCGGAATATTTTTTTTAATATCAGTTAATGACGAGCCTCCCCATAGAGATAAGTCAAGCTTAATGATTTTAAATTCTTCGATATCAAAGTGTTTTGCAATTATAGATGCAGAATTTAATTCTTTTTTATGACGTTGACCGTAGTCAAATGAAAGGCCAAAAATTTTAGCTTCGAATTTTTTTGCGATACCAGTAACTGTAGAAGAATCTAAACCTCCAGATAATAAAACTACTATCGATTTATTTTTAAGAGTCATATGATTTCAATTAATTTTTAAGTATTTGTGAGTTTGAAGGCTCAATTTCCAATCTGGATTATTTTTTACGAAATCAATAGCAAGAGAAAAACCATTCGCATTGTTCCATGCTGGTTGTAAATAAAAAATTTTGTCTTCTTTTTTTAAGCCATCTTCGCTTTTAGAGAGTTGATATTGTTTTAAAGTTTCTTTTTTTATTTGAATAGCAAATTCAATATCTTCTATTTCATTTATGATTATTTTGATTTCATTACAGTTTTTTAAAAAATAATTTTTTGGAGGTAAGTGTCTTTTAGGAGATAAAGTAATCCAGTCATAGCTTCCCGATATCGAATTAACTCCACTTGTTTCAATATGAATCTTCATTGGCTTTTGTTCTTCTCCCATCGTCATTTTTTTTATGGCTTTGCAAAAATTATCCAAGTTATGTTGTAAAGGTTCTCCACCTGTAATAACGCAAAAAGATGCTCCTTTTTCCCTGGCAACTTTTATGCGATCTATTATTTTTTCAATTGATATAGAAGGGTGTTTTTTCTCGTCCCATGAATTCTTGGTATCGCACCAAGAACATCCAACTTTACATCCAGCTAATCTTACAAAAAAAGCACTTTTTCCTGCATGATAACCTTCACCTTGTAATGAATGAAATTGTTCGACTAAGGGTAAAAAATTTGTCATTTTCATTCAAAAAAATAAAGAATATTAATTTGATTGAGTTAACTTATCTTGAGAGGCTTTTATTAAACCTTTAAATAAAGGATGAGGTTTTCCAGGTCGTGATAAAAACTCAGGATGATATTGACATGCTAAGAAGTATGGATGATTTTCTAACTCAATTAACTCAACTAATCTGCCATCTGGTGACGTACCACTAATTTTGTATCCAGAATCTAAAAAACTTTTTTTGTAGTAATTATTAAATTCGTATCTATGTCGATGTCTCTCATAAATAACATCCTCATTATATAAGTTTTTCCCAGTTGTATTTTTTGTCAACCTACATGGATAAACTCCAAGTCTCATTGTCCCACCTAAATCAACTACATCTTCCTGTTCTGGTAATAAATGTATTACTGGATTGGGAGTGTTTGGGTCTAGTTCTGAACTAGATGCATCTGGAAGATTAGCTATATTCCTGGCCCATTCTATAACTGCACATTGCATACCAAGGCACAAACCTAAAAAGGGAATTTTATTTTCTCTTGCAAATTTTATAGCCGAAATTTTTCCATTGACTCCTCTATTGCCAAATCCCCCGGGTACCACAATTGCATCAACTTTATTTAAGTAAGTTTCTGCTGAATCTTTTTCTATCATTTCAGCGCTTACCCAATGTAAATCCAATAAAGCCTTGTTTTCTATGCATGCATGTCTTAAAGCTTCAACAACGGATAAATATGCATCTCCAAGTTCGACGTATTTACCTACTAAAGCAACTTTGATTGGAGCTCCAGGATTTCTTAGGTTGTGTATAAGTTGCTCCCAATTTTTCAAATCGCATTTTTTATCTTCAAGGTTTAAATACTTCAGGGTTTCTTTGCATAAACCTTCTTTTTTTAAAGAAAGAGGTACAGAATAAATACTGTCTGCGTCTAAAGCTTCAATTACAGAGTTGATACTGACACCGCAAAAACCACTAAGCTTCTTTTTAAGAGTTTCATTTATAGATTTATCACTTCGGCATACAAGTAAATCTGGCTGGATTCCAATTGATCTTAATTCTTTCACTGAATGTTGTGTTGGTTTAGTTTTTATTTCGCCAGAGGTTTTTATGTAAGGAAGTAATGTTACGTGTATGTATGCAACATCGTTCCTATTGACGTCATTTTTGAATTCTCTTATTGCCTCTAAAAAAGGTAGAGATTCAATATCACCAACAGTTCCACCAATTTCAGTAATTATAATATCTGCATTACTGTTGGCGGCTACTCTGTGAATTCTTTCTCTTATTTCTCCCGTTATGTGAGGTATTACTTGCACAGTGCCACCGTCATAACTACCTCTTCTTTCTTTATTGATAACTGCTTGATAGATAGATCCCGTAGTCACACTATTTAACCTAGTCATTGCAGTATCAGTAAATCTTTCATAATGACCTAAATCTAGATCGGTTTCAGCCCCATCTTCGGTTACAAATACTTCTCCATGTTGGAAAGGACTCATTGTTCCTGGATCAACATTTAGATATGGATCTAGTTTTAATATTGAAACACTATATCCTCTAGACTTTAATAGTCTTCCTAAGCTTGCAGCTACAATTCCCTTACCAATACTAGAAACTACTCCTCCGGTGACAAATACAAATTTTGACATTAAATATTTTTAATTAAGCACAGCCTCCTTATATTTTATTTAAACAAAAAACTTTTAGAACATCCATATATATTCTTATTCATCAATTGTTATTTCAATATCTAATTCTTTTAATTGTGATTCAGAGACATTTGAAGGTGCATTTGTGAGAAGACATTTTGCTTGTTGATTTTTTGGAAAAGCAATGGTTTCTCTTATTGAATCTGCACCAATGATCAGCATGGTAATACGATCCAATCCAAAAGCTATTCCACCATGAGGAGGGGCACCCATTTCTAAGGCTTCTATTAAAAATCCAAATTTTTCATCAATCTCTTTATCAGTAAGTCCTACCGTTTTCAGAACCTCTTTTTGTAAGTTCGCTTCATGAATACGTAAAGAGCCACCTCCTAATTCCAATCCATTGAGAACTAAGTCATAAGCATTTGCTGTAGAGCTCTCAATTTCTTTTTTCAAGTTTTCATAATCTTTAGATTTTATATTTTTTGGAGAACAAAAAGGATGATGTAAAGCTTCATATCTATTTTCATCTTCATTTCTCTCAAACATCGGGAAGTCAGTTACCCATAAGAAATTCCATTTACTTTTATCAATAAGATTTAAGTCTTTTGCGATATATTGTCTCACCCTATCTAATGACTGATTGACAATTTGTTTATCTCCAGCTCCTAAGAGGATTAAGTCTCCATCTTTTGCTTCTGTGATTTTTAAAATATCAGCTATGTTCTCTTCACTTAAATTATTTTTAATTGCCCCAATAGTCTCAAGCTCATCTCCTTTGACTCTTATAAAGGCCAAACCACCAGCACCTGCATCTTGAGCTACTTGGAAGATATCACCTCCTGGTTTAATTCTTACGTTGCTTATACTTGAATTACCTCCTTTGACTGTTATGGATTTTATATAGCCTCCAGACTTAATTGCCTTGGTGAAAATATTAAATCCAATATCACCTAATACTCCTCCTAAATCTTTTAATAACATTTGATATCTAGTATCTGGTCTATCAGTGCCGTAATTATCCATCGCTGCCTGCCATGATATTCTTGGAAAAGCATTATTAAAATTAATATTTAAAACTTCTTTCCATATTTTTTTTATAAGACTTTCATTAAAAGAAATTATTTCTTCTTCACTAATAAAGCTCATCTCAATATCTAATTGAGTAAATTCTGGTTGTCTATCTGCCCTTAAGTCTTCATCACGAAAACATTTTGCGATTTGATAATACTTATCTAAGCCCCCTACCATTAAAAGTTGTTTAAAGAGTTGTGGGGATTGAGGTAAAGCAAAAAATTCTCCATTTGAAAGACGTGCAGGAACAAGAAAATCGCGAGCCCCTTCAGGAGTTGACTTAGTAAGTAGTGGGGTCTCTACTTCTGTAAATCCAAAATTATCAAGAAATTCTCTAGCAACTTTAATAATCTTATGTCTTGTTTTTAAATTTTCTAGTAATTTTCCCCTTCTTAAATCAAGGTATCTATATTTTAATCTGAGTTCCTCTTTTGTATTTTCAGAATCATGTATAGATACTGGAAAAGGTAAGTTGTTTTTAATTTGGTTGAGAATTTGCAAATCTTTAACCTTAAGCTCTAACTCTCCAGTACTTAAATTTGTATTAATTGAATCTTTGGGCCTTTCATTAATAATTCCGCTGACCATTATTACTGTTTCATTTCTTAGAGTTTCTGCTTGTTTAAATAGATCTGCACCATCATCGGGGTTAATTGTTATTTGTAGGAATCCACTATGGTCTCTTAAATCAATAAAAATTACACCACCATGATCTCTTCTTCTATCTACCCATCCGCATAAATTAACTAATTTACCAATATCTGTATTATTGAGTTCTTCACAAATTTTGTTTCTCATCTAAGTATGGTTTATTTATCAATAACTTATAATAATTCTTTAAGGGTAAATTTAGTTAATAATTCTTTTTATAAAACGCTCTTTTTGTTATAACCCCGTTGAATTTTTTGCCTCTTATTAATATTTCAACTTCATTATTTATTAAGGCATGCGAAGTATTGATGTATGCAAAAGCAATAGCTTGTTGTTTAGTTGGAGACCAACTGCCGCTAGTGATAGTTCCAATATTCTCATCCCCTTTAAGCACTGCGCACCCTTTTCTTCCTATTGCTTTACCTTTTATGGAGAGACCAACTAACTTTTTTTGAATGCCTAATCTTGACTGCTCTTCAAGAACTCTTCTGCCAATGAACTCGTGATTATTTTCTAGATGTATTAGCCATCCTAACCCTGCTTCATATGGAGAAGTTTCTTCATTTATGTCTTGCCCATAAAGATGCATGCCTGCTTCAAGTCTAAGAGTATCTCTAGCTCCTAAACCACAAGGTGCAACATTTTTAGAAATTGAGAAATCCCATAAATTAATTGCTGCTTTTTTAGATAAAAGTATTTCTAGACCATTTTCCCCCGTATAGCCTGTCTTTGAAAAGAAAATTTTTTCCTTAGGCGAAATATGTTCAAAAATTTTATATTCGCATCCAAAGTTAGGGATATGTGAGATCGAAGATTCAATCCATTCTTCAAATAAACCGAATGAGTTTTTTCCCTGTAGTGCTAAAAGTACTTTGTCTTTTTTAAAGTTTGTTATCGAAATTTCAGACATATTTAAATTATTTTTTATCCACTGAAAATCTTCTTCATATCTACTTGCATTAACTATTAACAATAATTCTGATATGTCATTTTTTTGTATACCAAGGTCATAAATTATTAAGTCATCTATTATTCCTCCTTTATCATTGAGCATCACTGTATAAAGCCCCTGACCTTCACAAAAGGAGTATAAATTAGTAGGAAAAAGTTTTTGAATATAATCCTTTGGATTGATTCCCTTGATAGAAATCACACCCATGTGAGAAATATCAAATAATCCTGCTGAATATCTAACTGATTCATGCTCTTTAATTAATCCTGAAAATGATATGGGCATTTCCCAACCTGCAAAATCCACTAATTTTGCATTGGATTCAACATATTTTGAATAAAGAGGACTTTTTAGCAAATCCATGAAATATTTAGTTTCTATTTAGTATTTCTACACTTTAGTTTAGAAATTTTTTATTGCATATTTTCTAATGACAAAATTAAGCTTCTAAGTACTTTGGCTGCAACTATGCTACTTACTCCGCTTCTATCAATTTCTGGAGATAATTCCACAATATCTGATCCTACGATTCTAAGGTCTTTTAAAGTTTTAAGTATCTCTTCAAAATCATTCCAAAAAAATCCTCCCGGTTCTGGAGTGCCCGTCCCTGCTAATAAACTGGGATCAAACCAATCTAAATCTATTGTTAAATAGATTGGAGACTTAGCGTATGGTAGAAGAGCTTGTTTTAACTCATGTGCATTTCCGCCTGGACAAAAGTTAACTAATTGGTTGTTGTTATGCATAATTTCAAATTCTTCCTTAGTCCCACTTCTAATTCCTACTTGCAAAATTTTCTTTTCAGGTAGCACTTCTAAGCACCTTTTCATAGTACAAGCATGACTATGTGCATTTCCTATATATGATTCTCTTAAATCTGCATGAGCATCAAGTTGAACCAATATCAAATCTGGATATTTTTTTACTAATGCTTCAATAGCACCTCTTGTAATAGAGTGTTCGCCGCCAATCATAATAGGACTAAGGCGTTTACTAATTAAATAATTTGTTGCTGATTTAACCGATTCAATAACGGACTTTGAGTCATTTTTATCAATTAGTATTGATCCAAAATCAACATACATAATATCCTCTAAGTCTTTTTTTATTTTTGGACAATATGTTTCTAAACAAGAACTGACTTGTCTTATTGCTTCTGGACCAAATCTTGCTCCTGGTTTAAACGAACATGTCCCGTCATAATTAACTCCAAATATTCCAATTGAGCAATTTTCAGGACTTCTTTTTGCTCCCATATAAATTGCATTTTCGTTATCAAATAAATTTTTTGTCATCTTATGAATCTAGTTCTTTTACAATTTTATTTGGCATCATTTTGAATGCTGCATTTTGAAAATTTAAATTCCAAACTTCACATCCTTTTTCTATTTTTAGGACTTCATAATAATTTTGCTTTGATAAATTTAGATCTTCTGAAGAAGCAAATGTCCAACTCCAAATCCCGCTTGGATATATAGGCACAAAGGAATACATAGTTTCAGAAACTTTAAATATATTTTTTAGGCTTTTCAAAATATTTATGTGAATATTTTTGAAGGATTCAGGAGATTCGCTTTGAGTTGCTAATATCCCCCTTGGTGCAAGTATTCTTTTACATTCTTTATAAAAAGAATGTGAAAATAATAAATTTGAAAATTCTGAGGGATCTGAACAATCTATAAATATAACGTCATATAAATTATCTTTTGTTTTTTTTACCCATTTAACGCCATCATCAATATGTATTTCTAATCTTTTATCATTCCATGCTTCGCCTCCAATTTCTTTTAGAAATTTTTTAGATATTTTGATTACCTCCTCATCAATTTCTACTAGATCAATTTTTGATATTTGAGAATATTTAACGCATTCTCTAACAGTACCACCGTCACCACCTCCAATAATTAGTACATTAGATTTTTCGTCAATGCTACTTAATGCAGGATGCACAAGACACTCATGATAATATTTCTCGTCTTTTAATGATGTCATCCAGCAACCATCTAACATTAAAGCTTTACCATAATAGTCATTTTCAATAACAATAATTTCTTGATATTTTGAGGTTTTTTTAATTAGAATTTTCCCATTTAGGCCGAATCTTGAGCCTTTATGATATTCATCTATCCATGTTGTAATATCTGTCATTTGCTTTTAGGAATTTTTCCCGCCAGTTTTTGTTTGGCTATTTGCCAAAGCCGTTGAAAGTCTTTGGGAGTTTGTTTTTTAATATTATCTCCTGCATGCTCTTCGACGATTGAAAATCTGTCTAAAAATTTTATATTAGTTTTTTGAAGAGCTGATTCAGGATTGATCTTTAAAAAGTTTGAGAGATTAAGAAGGGTAAAGTAAATATCCCCAAATTCATTTTTTATCTCTGAATCATTTTTGCTTTTAATTACTTCCTTTAATTCATTAATCTCTTCTTCTAACTTTTTAAAAATCTCATCAGTACTTTCCCACTTGAAGCCATGTTCTTTAACAACATTTGTGATTTTACCTGTTCCAACCGTTGGGGGTAAATTTTTAATTTTCAAATTTAAATTTCTACTAATTGAAGATTTCATATGAGGTGCTTCTTTTTCTAAATTTTTTATATTTACCCAAATCTGTTGTGATTTTTTTAATGATACTTTTTCTTTCTTGTTAAAAATATATGGATGTCTATTAATAATTTTCTTGTTTAGATTTTGTATAACATCATTTAGTGTAAATTCTTTTTCTTCGTAACCGATTTCAGCATGAAGCATGACTTGTAATAAGAGATCTCCTAACTCCTCACACATGTTATCTGCATTTTTTTCATATATCGCATCTATAAATTCATTACTTTCTTCATACAAAAATGGGATCAACGATATATGAGACTGTATTTTCTGCCATGGGCAGCCCCATGTTTTATCTTTTAATGCTTTGATATTAGATATTAAGTTTTTAAAACTATTTATAGTCTCTAAATCGGAATTGTTTTCCAATTTATATCTATTGTTTGAGGACATAGGATATATTTTATTAATTAAATTTTGCCTCAATCATGAAATATTTAAATACTTAGTATAAATTTTTCAACTTCATCTATTAGAATGATCTATTATAGGGCGATTAGCTCAGCGGTAGAGCGCCTGCCTTACAAGCAGGATGTCCCTGGTTCGAACCCTGGATCGCCCATTTATTATTTTTCTAATGACTGAGATCGTCAATCTTTCAATCAGTCAAAATGCTGCTTCAGAACTATCTAGGCAAGCTTCTTTTGGAGGTTCTCCAGGAGAAATGTCGATTGATTTGGTAGAGGATAAAAATTGTTCCGAAGGATGGATGCATATTAAATTAAGGCCAGGTACATGTAATGGATCCCCTATTTCAAGAACTGAAGGAGTAACTTTATACGCGGATGTAAAAAAGTTTAATTTACTGAAAGATTTAAAATTAGATTATTACGGTGATTTGAGCGGTGGTGGATTTCTTATTTCAACACCAAAAAATGCAAAACGTTGTTCCTGTGGTTCTGGTTTCAAACTTTTGTAGAATGGATTTGTCTTTTTTTGCAAACTAATATTATTTTCATTAATTGGCTGCTCTCAAGATAAAATAAATAAAAAGTTTATTGAAATAAAATTTGCACATGACAGAGATGAATGATCAATTATCTTTAGAGAATTATTCACCTTTTGAAGTAGAGAAAAAGTGGCAAGAAAAATGGGAAAGTCTAAAGGCGTTTAGTCCTAACCCAGAGGATGATGGTGAGCCTTTTTGTGTTGTCATCCCGCCACCAAATGTAACTGGATCTTTGCATATGGGGCATGCATTTAATACGGCTTTGATAGATGTTGTAGTACGTTTTCAAAGACTTTTAGGTAAGAATGTTTTGTGTTTACCGGGAACTGATCATGCTTCAATAGCTGTTCAAACTATTCTCGAAAAACAATTAAAAAGTGAAGGCAAAACAAGCATGGATATTGGAAGAGATGAGTTTCTTAAAAGAGCATGGAACTGGAAAGAACAAAGTGGTGGAAGAATAGTTTCTCAATTAAAAAGGATAGGATATTCAGTTGACTGGACTAGAGAAAGATTTACTCTTGATCAAAAATTAAATGAAGCAGTTATTGAGGCTTTTAATATTCTTTATAAAAAGAATTTAATTTATAGAGGCGAATATTTGGTTAATTGGTGCCCTGAATCTCAATCTGCCGTAAGTGATCTTGAAGTTGAAATGCAAGAAGTAAATGGTCATTTATGGCATTTTAAATACCCTTTAATTTCTGAAGGTGTTGAACACTTAGATAAGTACTTAGAAGTTGCAACAACAAGACCAGAAACTCTTTTGGGTGATACTGCTGTGGCAGTTAATCCTGATGATGATAGATATAAAGAATTTATTGGTCTCAAAGTAAAAGTTCCTTTTGTTGATAGAGAAATACCTATTATCTCTGATTCACATGTTGATAAAGATTTTGGTACGGGTTGTGTGAAGGTTACTCCAGCTCATGATCCAAATGATTTTGCAATAGGAAAAAGGCATAATTTAAAACAGATTAATGTAATGAACAAAGATGGAACTTTAAATATTAATGCAGGTATTTTTCAAAATTTAGATAGATATGACGCTAGAAAGAAAATTATCAAAGAATTGGATAACTTAGGCCTGCTGACAAAGATAGAGGATTATAAACATACTGTTCCTTTTTCTGATAGAGGTAAGGTGCCAATTGAACCTTTATTGTCAACACAATGGTTTTTGAAAATGGATGATATATCACAAGGATGTCTTAATGAAATTGATTCTAAAAAACCATCGTTTATTCCTCCACGCTGGGAGAAAGTTTATAAGGACTGGTTAGAGAATATTAATGATTGGTGTATCAGTCGGCAATTGTGGTGGGGGCACCAAATACCGGCCTGGTATGTTTTAGATGAATCTCAAGACTCAATAGAACAAAATACTCCATATATCGTTGCAAGAAATGAAGAGGATGCCTTAATCGAAGCTAATAAAAAATTTGGATTAAATATTAAATTGGTTCGCGATAAAGATGTTTTGGATACATGGTTTTCAAGTGGTTTGTGGCCTTTTTCAACCCTTGGTTGGCCAAATACAAATGATCCTGATTTTAAACAATGGTATCCAAATAGTGTTCTTGTTACTGGTTTCGATATTATTTTCTTCTGGGTGGCGAGAATGACAATGATGGGGAATACTTTTACAAAGAATATTCCTTTTAGGGATGTTTATATTCATGGTTTAGTGCGAGATGAAAACAATAAAAAAATGAGTAAAAGTTTAGGTAATGGTATTGATCCAATACTATTAATTGATAAATATGGTTCTGATGCTCTACGATTTGCTTTAATTCGAGAAGTTGCAGGCGCTGGACAAGATATCCGGCTTGATTTTGATAGGAAAAAAGATACATCTTCAACCGTTGAAGCTTCAAGAAATTTTGCGAATAAATTATGGAATGCAACTAAATTTGTGTTAATTAATAAAACTTTTAATAATAATTATTCGCTTAATGAGAGTGATGAAACTTCTTTAGAGTTATGTGATAAGTGGATTTTATCGAAATTGAATCAGGTAAATTTAAAAGTCGCTGCTTTGTTGACAGAATATAAATTGGGAGAATCTGCGAAACTTCTATATGAATTTACGTGGAATGATTTTTGTGACTGGTATGTAGAATTTGCTAAACAAAGGTTTAATAATAAAGAGATTAAAAATAGACAAATATCTGAAAAAGTTTTAATAAAAGTGCTCAATGATATTTTGGTAATGATTCATCCTTTTATGCCGCACATTACTGAGGAACTTTGGCATGTGTTGCAACTAAAACCAGATAAAGAATTATTATCTCTTCAAAAATGGCCAATTCACGAAAATAAATTTGTTGATAATAAGCTTGATAATTCCTTTCAGCAACTCTTTGAAATTATTAGGTTGATTAGAAATTTGAGAGCTGAATTAGGTCTTAAGCCATCAGAAAAAAGTCCTGTATATTTAATTTCAGACAATGATGAATTGATTGATTTTTTAAAAACTTTAGTTGATGATATTCAAACCTTAACTAAATCTTCTGAAGTATTTATTTTTAAAACTAATGCTGTTGATAAAAAAGAGTTCGCTAAATCTTTTTCCGGGATAATTAGTGATTTAGAGGTTTACTTACCTTTTCAGGATTTTGTAAATATAGACGCATTAAAGGAAAGGTTAACCAAGGATTTAAAAAAGGTGAATATTGAATTAGAAAATTTAAATAAGAGATTATCTAATAATAATTTCGTTGATAAGGCTCCAAAAGATATTGTTGATGAATGCAGATTTAAATTAAATGAGGGTTCGGTACAAAAGGAAAGAATTACTAAAAAACTCGAACTTTTGAATTGAGAATGAATATATTTCTTGAAAATATTTATAATTTGTCTTTTTTTTTTAATACTGGTTTTGGGATCTTTTCGTTTGTTTGTATTTATATTTTAATTGTTTTATTAATACTTCCAGCCTCTTGGTTATCTTTATTATCAGGTTTTTTATATGGCTCATATTTAGGATCAATTATCGTTTTCATTTCCGCTTCCATAGGAGCATCAATTGCTTTTTTTGTATCAAAAAGTTTTTTTGCAAAAAAGCTAAAAAATCTTTTTAGCCGTTATCCAAAATTAAGTGTCATGGAAAAAGTAGTAGAAAAAGGCGGACTTAAATTAATTTTTTTAGCCAGATTATCGCCGATATTTCCCTTCAGTATTCTTAATTATTTTTATGGTTTGAATAATGTTAAATTTAGAGATTTTGCTCTTGGTCTTATTGGAATAATTCCAGGCACTTTTCTTTATTGCTCAATAGGTAGTTTGGCAAAAAGTATTCAGGAGTTAAAAAATGTGCAATCACCAAATAATTTATATATTACTAGCATTGGAATTATTTCAACTTTTTTAGTTGTATATTTCTCAGCTAAATACTCCAGAGAATATTTTGAAAAATCCTAAGAATCTACTCTTTAATATTCCAATCTCTAATTGATGCAATTAAGATAAACCACAACAGTCTAAATTTACCTAGTAAGGTTTTGTTGGCTTCTAATTCGATATATTTTGCCTGTCCACAAGGTGTTTTTATGAAGTTGAAAACTTTTTCCTTCGTCATAAGTCTCTCAAAAAGTCCTGATAATTATTCCTATATTTTATAGCCAAGATTTTTATTTTTTTTATTTTAAAACCACATTTTTCTTTGACTACTTTGTTGAGTATTATTTTTTAAAATTTAAACTTTTTCTCCAGCTTTAAATCCTCTAAAGCATTTGAATCTAGGAAATCTAAGACTAAAAGTTACCGCATCCTTGGATTTCGTTTTAGCATCAGCTCTGATTTCTACAAGTTGACCTATAAGATGACTCCGTTTTGACCAATATTCTT
Source organism: uncultured Prochlorococcus sp. (assembly GCA_902591275.1). Taxonomy (GTDB): domain Bacteria; phylum Cyanobacteriota; class Cyanobacteriia; order PCC-6307; family Cyanobiaceae; genus Prochlorococcus_A. Next base: position 51,857 of record CACJAC010000005.1, read on the forward strand.
GACGTTGGATATCACTAAATCCGCTTCCACAACTAAGACTGTATTCATACCCATCATCTTCCCCTTCTACTAGGACAGCTCCTAGTCGACCTTTATTGCGACCTGTTCCTTCCTCAACCGATACAACCTTTAAAGTGACTTCTATGAAAGGTTTTGCTTTTAACCAACTGTGTGTTCTTTTACATTCATACATAGCATCAGGATCTTTAATCATTACTCCTTCATATCCACCTTCCACGGCAGCTTTATTTAGCTCTACAAATCTTTTTTGTCCCTCTAGGGTGTCGAGATTTACATTTTCCCATTCAAGTGTTTTTACATGTCTTAGAAGCATAGAATATTTTGCTACCCATTCTTTTACTAATAAACTTCTTGCTGTTTGACTAGTGTTCCATCTCCCTTTTTGGAAGTTTTCAAGGGGACATAAGTCAAATAGGTGAAGAACTGCGTCTTTTGTTTGTTTGCCATCTTTTCTATGAACCTGTTTCATCAAATCCTGAAAGTTAGCACTCATTACTTCACCATCTAGGACTAAGTCATGGGGTGCAGGATTTTCTTTTAACACGTTTTCTATTTCTGAGATAATATGACCAAAATTATGGAATTGTTTCCCATTACGAGAAAACATTTCTACTTTATTTTGTCTAATAATAGTTAAGACGCGCACACCATCTAATTTGATTTCAATTTGCTTTTTTCCTATCATTTTTTTTTCATGATTTGCACTGTCATGAGCTAGGGGACATGAAAAAATAGGAATCGCATATTTGGGAAATTTCTTGGCTATCTTGTTGATTGTTTTTTCAGATACACCACATCTAAGATCTTTAATTAAAACTCGTCTATAAAATCCATTCCACTCTTCTTTTTTGGCAGATTCCATAGCCGTAATAATTGCATCGCGAGCAGCGTGACCAGTAAGTTCTCTTTGAATAAGCTTATTTGCTAATACCCTAAAATCTTTCCATAAAAAATTTTGACTTTTTTCATTCTCTTTTTCAGGAACAATTTTTACACCAAAAGTTACCAATGGATCAAGTGCCATACGTATTCCTTCAAAGAAATCATCTAAACCTTGTTCCATTGCTTCTGAGATGATTTTTTCTTTATCTAATCTACTTGGATGTAATTCTAATTGATGTATTATCTCTTCTTTATACAATTCTTTTTGCCTCACAAGAAATTATTAATTCACTTTTGCTATTCTGTCTATTTTCCAATCATTGTCAGTTTTTGCAAAAGTAAAATCTAATGGGAGCTCATCTTGTTTATCTTCTGATTTTAAATTCAAAGTTATTATGATTTGATCTTCTTGGACTCTAGGTCTTCCTGATTTTAAATTTCTGTATTTATTGAGATTTAAACTAGCTAAAAATTTAAGAAAGTCTTGGCGCTTCACATGAGTTTTATAAGTTTTTGTAGTCAAGCCATAAGCTGCATCAATTCTGCCAGCAGCTATTTGATCAAAAAACTTTCTTACTAACGGATTAATTCCTCTGGCGCTTATAACTAATTTGACTGCATTAAAAGTCCAAAAAGAAACTAGTACAGCTCCGCCAACTAATAGTGCTTTAATCCCTATATCTTTAACTAGTGTTGCATCCATGTTGATTTGAGTTTTTTATTACTTTAAGAAAAGAAATCGTTTTTGATGGCTTTTTTTGTCAAAATAATACTAATTTTAATCCATAATGCCTGTAATTCCTCTTTTACCTTTATTTCACAAATTTAATAGCCAATATTTTGAAAATTCTCTAGCGGTTAATAATCAACCTTTAGTAAAAGTTAGATGGAGTGATAATAGATTAAAAACCACTGCAGGTTTTTATAAAAGAAAAAGAATTAATGGTCTTGTAGATTCTGAAATTATCTTATCGAAACCTATTTTGAGTAAATTATCTACTAGTGAAATAAACAGTACTTTATGTCATGAAATGATTCATGCATGGGTAGATCGGATATTAAAAAAAAATGAGATACATGGTCCAAATTTCTTAGAAAAGATGAATGAAATTAATAAGAAAGAGAAGAATTTTCAAATTTCTGTGAGGCACTCATTTCCTATTGAAAGGAGAGAATTAAAATACATAGGAACTTGCCAAAATTGTGGTGAGAAATTTTTCTAT
>CACJAC010000006.1 GCA_902591275.1 uncultured Prochlorococcus sp.
GTTTGTTTTGCAATTTCTCTTCTTATTTCATCTGCAGTTTTACCTTTGTTCTTATCAATATTACTGTGCAATCTGAGGTCTGTAATTGCAAAATGTAGTTGTCTAAGAGTAGCCATACCACAATTAAAAGTTCTATTTTTTAGGAGCTTCTCAAAATTCTCATCGGATAATTTTTCTCCTGTTTTATAGTGGCTAGCTATATTCAAAAGTGTATTTTTATGAAAACACCAGTTTTCCATAAATTGACTTGGAAGTTCGACTGCATCCCACTCAACGTTGTTAATGCCAGCTGCTTGAGGAAGATTTACTGTAGTAAGCATGTGTTGAAGACCATGACCGAATTCATGGAAAAGTGTCTGAACTTCTTCAAAACTCATAAGACTAGGTTTATCTTTTGATGGTGGAGTCTGGTTACAAACGAGATAAGCTACAGGGAGTGTCTTTTTGCCAACATTATTTTTATTCAAACATTCATCCATCCAAGCCCCTCCTCTCTTTGATTCAGGCCTCGAATATGGATCTAGGTAAAATGATGCTATTTTGTCATTTTCTTTATTGAGGATATTAAAAAATAAAACGTCATCATTCCAAAGAGGTGCCTCATCAGTTGCCTCGACTACTTTAATTTCGAAAAGCTTTTCACTTAACTTAAATAAACCTTTCAAAACATCATTTAGTGGGAACCATGGTCTCAAAGACTCTTGATCTAAATTGAGTTTTGCCTTTCTAAGAAGTTCGGACCAATAACTAATATCCCATGGTTCAAGATTCTGTGATTTTGAAAACCCATTAGCTTTAGAAAACTTATCCAGGGTTTCTAATTCAATTTTTGCGGTTTTGAATGCTGGTTCTCTTAATTCTTCTAAAAGTTTTTCAACATTTTTAATTTCTTTCGCCATTTTCGTTGACAAACTTAGTTCTGCCCAACTTTTATAACCAAGAAGATTAGCCTGTTTAGTTCTAAGAGATAATATCTCTTCAATAATTTGAGAATTATTTTTTTCTCCCTGAGAGGCCCTACCAACGAATGCCTTATATAGTTTCTCTCTAAGGTTACGGTCGGTGGCATATGTCATAAATGAAGTATAAGTTGGAATATCTAGACTTAATTTCCATGGCCCATTTTTGATATCGACTTCTTCATCTTTTTTTAAGTGGTTGTGTGCAGAAATTGCCATTAATTCAAGAACTCTTTCAGGAAGGCCATCGACTTCAGATTTTTTATTTAATATTAGAAACCATTTATTAGTCGCATCAAGAACATTATTGCTGAAGTCTGTTGATAGCTTTCCAAGCTTTTCTGAAATGTTGTTGAATTCTTCTTGATCATTATTTTGTAGTGAAATTCCTCTATGTTGCATCTCAAGAATTTCTTTGTCCAAAATTCTGTTTTTGATTTGATCAAAGTTATTTGTCTCTTTAAGCTTGACTAAAGAATTATAAATTATTTTACTTTGTCCGAATTTATTACTCAAGCTAATAATCTCTGGAAGAAATTTTGAATAAATGTCTCTTAGACTTTCAGAATTATTTACCGCGTTTAGGTGACTTATTACTCCCCAACTCCATCTAAGAATTTCATTGACTTCATTTAAAGGATTTATTACCTTGTCCCAATTTAAATCATTTTGAATTAAATAGTTAGATAAGTTTTTCTCTATATTTTTAAAATCTTCAGCTATCTTTTCAAGTACTACTGGGAATTGTTTACTTATGCTTTCCGGAGTAAATTTTTTAAATTCTGGTAATTCTCCATATTTAAAAATTGAGGTATCCATTTATTAAAGTAATCTAATTAAATAAAGTTGGTATTAACCCAACCAATTTAGCTAGAGTCAGCTGCTGACTGAGAGCATTCGTTGAAGATTCATACAAATTAATTGCAATTTTTGGCCAAAAACCTATCACTAAAGTAGGCAACAATAAGCTAAACCCAATCGTCAATTCTCGACCATTCATCTCTTTGACTGTAGCTAGTGCAGGAATTCTAGGGCCAAAGAATACTCTTCTACACATTGAAAGTAAATATATTGGTGTTAGTACTAAACCTATAGCTGCAATAAGAATAGTGATCGATCTAAAGAGAGAGCTGAACCCTTCTTGACTAGTAATCCCTAAAAATACAGTTATTTCACTTATAAATCCGCTCATCCCAGGTAGTGCTAGAGAGGCCAAAGAACTTGCCAAGAAAAAAGCAAAAGTTATTGGCAGTACCTTTGCCAAACCACCCATATTTGGTATCGAAAGAGTATTTGTTCTTTCATAAAATGAGCCCGTAACAAAAAACATAGCTGCAGCGATAAGTCCATGACTTATCATTTGGAGCATTGCCCCGCTTATGCCTAAAGCATCTACTGCACCAATCCCTAATAGAACAAATCCCATATGACTCACAGAGCTACATGCAATTCTCCTTTTAACGTTATCTTGAGCAAATGCATTAAGAGCTCCATAAATTATATTAATAATTCCAAGAATAATTAGCGCAGGTGCAATCTGAAGATGCACTTCAGGTAATATTTGAACATTGAATCTTAAAAGGGCATAACCTCCCATTTTTAAGAGTATTCCAGCTAGCAACATCGAAACTGGAGCATTAGCTTCTCCATGTGCATCGGGTAACCAAGTATGTAATGGGAAGATAGGAAGTTTTACTCCAAAACCAATTAAAAATCCTAAATAAGATAATAAGGCTAGGCTGCCTTTCACATGTTTATTGGTTAAATCGGTAATATTTAAAGTAAAGGTATCACCACTCAAAGCGATCGCTAATCCACTTATGAGTATTAATAAAGAGGCTAAAGCAGTATAAAGAATGAATTTAGTGGCCGCATATAATTTCTTTTTCCCTCCCCAAATAGCAATCAAAAGATATACCGGAACTAATTCAAGTTCCCATGCCAAGAAAAATAATAGGAAGTCTTGAGAAAGGAAAACTAGTGCCTGTGCTGATGCTTGGACTAATAAAAGAGCAAAATATAGATTAGATTTTTTCTTGATTTTCCAACTAGCCGCAGCTGATAAAAATGTGATTAACCCACTTAATGCTATTAAAGGAGCAGATAACCCATCTACGCCAAGAGACCATTCTAAGCCAATTGATGGTAACCAAGAAGTTCTTTCTACTAGTTGTAAAGAGCTATCTGAAGTATTGAATTTTTGAAAAAGGACACCGATTATTAGTAAAAAATCTACAAATAAAAAACTCAATGAGATATTTCTAGGAAGTGTATTATCTTCTCCTTCTTTTGAACTCAAGAAAGGCATTATTAAAGCCCCAATTAAAGGCAGTAAAACAATAGATGAAAGCCAAGGAAAAGATTCTAAATTCATTTATGTAATGAATAATTTTTTTATTCTAGTTGAAGTTGTACTAGCTTGAGACTATAACATTAAAAATGCCTAAGTAAAACTACTTACCAGAGATAGTGCTAAATTCGCTCCCGTTTGTTTGAACGTTTAAGAAAGGCGCTCTGCTTGCTACACCTGACTTTTCCCATGCTTTCACCATGGCTTTACTGACGTTTTTACCATTTTCTTTTTTACACAAAGCTAAGATACTTGGCCCAGCCCCACTAATTGCGCATCCTAGGGCACCTGCATTTAGTGCTGCATCTTTAACTTCTAATCCACCCTTAATAAGTTTCCATCTATAGGGTTCATGAAGCTTATCAAACATTCCCTCTTTTATGAGTTCCGCATTTCCTGCTTTTAAGCCGTTTAGTAACAAAGTAAGTGCCCCCATATTTGTCACTGCATCAGATATAGGTACATTCTTGGGCATGACCTTTCTTGCTTCACTTGTGCTTAAACGAATTGCAGGTATTGCTACAACAGCTTTAATTGAATCGTGCCAATCACATCTAATGATTCTCCATCTTTGAGAAGAAGACCTAGCTGTCAAACAAAGCCCACCCAGAAGAGAGGGAACTACATTATCAGGATGACCTTCTATATCAATTGCAAGTTCAAGGAGCTTTTCTTTGGACAATGGAGAGTTCATTATTGCATTTGCTCCGATTAGTCCTGCAACTATTGCTGTAGCACTACTTCCCAGCCCGCGTGCCGGGGGCACTGCCAACTTAACTCTTGCTTCAAGTGCAAAAGGATCCATTTGTGCGCTCCCCCATACTTTCTGAGCTGCTCTAAAAACTAAGTTTTCAGGTCCTCCTCTTAAATGATTACCATCTGTACTTTCCATTATTAAATCAAATCTATCTCCTCCACCTTCAATTCTTGTAAAAATAAATTCATTATACAAATCTAATGCTGCTCCAAGACAATCGAATCCAGGCCCTAAATTGGCAGTTGTGGAAGGTACTGTTACCCTTATTTTTTTACCTACTTCAGGAATAGACATTTTTTGTTTTTAAGTTTTTAAAAGCATTTTTGCTCTGCAAGCTGCACTAAAAAGTCCAAACTCTTCATCTAAAATTACTTTTATAGGTATTGTTTTAAGAATATCTTTTAATCTTCCCTTGTCGAAAAATTGTTTTAAAAATAAATCTGATTTAAAGTTTTTGAAATGTTTTGATGCGGTCCCTCCAGAAATCCATAACCCGCCATAGCACAATTCTTGAAGAGCAACATCTCCCAATAAAGAGGCATAAGCGCCTAACCATATCCTCTCAACTTCAATCATTATTTGATCTCCTTCTTTAGAAAGATTACAAATTTTTTCAGGTAGTTCTTTTCTCGCTGCATCAAAAATTTTAATTTTTTTAAAATATTGTTGTAGAGGATGGTTTTGGGCATCAGGTTTGCTTAGTCTCCATTCGGCAATTCTTGATAAACCAGTGCCGCTAATAATTCTTTCACAAGATATCCTTTCAAGTTTTAGGTAATTCTTAAGCCAAATTTTTAATTCCCATTCTAATTTTGACTTTGGGGAGTACTCAACATGACCACCTTCACTAGCTAGAACTTTTACTTTTTCTCCTGATATTATTCCTCTTGCAATGCCCAAACCTGTCCCCGCTCCAACGATGGCATGTAAATCATTATTAGCACCGTCAGAATGAGATCCATTTTGGATAGTAGAGTATTGATTTTTTTTTAAAAAAGGTATTCCGTAAATTTGTACAGCGAAATCATTTATTAGCTCGCATTGTTCAAATTTAAATTTATTTTTTAATTTATTTCCTGAAATATTCCATGACAAGTTTATGATTTTTGCGTTGTTGTTAGATAAAGGACCAGCTACAGCGAAACATGCAGAAGAAGGATGGGTAAAATTTTTGCATTCATTTTTAAGAAAATCTTCTAGAATTAGCTCAAAAGAGTCCCAATCAGAAGATATATATTTCTTTTTGAATAACAATTTAGGCGAATCATCATTTATTACTCTTTCGAATATTCCCAGTAGAACCTTGGTACCTCCTAAATCACAAGCCAAAAAATTCATCTATTAAAAATTATTCTGTTCTCCCTTTTTTTTCTATTAATTCATCCATTAATTTGTATAGGTTAGGTAGGTCGAAAATTCCTAAATTTGTTCCATCCAAAGCTCTTAAAGCGACTGAATCAATTTCCTCTTCTTTATCTCCAAGAACAGCAATTAAAGGAACTCTCCCGAGAGTTGCCTCTCTTATCTTATATCCTATTTTTTCATTCCTAACATCAACTTTTGATCGGTAACCATTATTATTTATTAATTCATTAAACTTTAAACACTTTTCAATATTTCTATCAGTAATGCTCAATAAAATTATTTGATAAGGAGCAAGCCAAATAGGGAATTTTGCCTCATATTGTTCAATTAAGATTCCGATAAATCTCTCAAATGATCCTAAAATTGCTCTATGAAGCATAACTGGATTTCTTTTGTTATTGTCAATATCTACATAAGTTGCATCCAATCTAATAGGCATTGAGAAATCAACCTGAATAGTGCCGCATTGCCAGACTCTATTAAGACAATCTTTTAAGGAGAATTCTATTTTTGGACCATAAAAAGCCCCTTCTCCTGGTTGGAGTTCCCATTTTAGGTTTTTATTATCGAGAGCTTTGGTAAGAGCCTCCTCTGATTTATCCCAAATCTCTTCACTACCAACCCTTTTTTCAGGACGGGTTGATAATTTGACAATTATTTCATCAAAACCAAAAGTTTTATAAACCTCGAAAACAAGATCTATAAAAGTTGATACCTCTTCTTGAATTTGGTCTTCTGTGCAAAATATGTGTGCATCATCTTGAGTAAAGTTTCTTACTCTCATTAAACCGTGCAGTGCACCAGAGGGCTCATTTCTGTGACAAGAACCAAATTCAGCGAGACGAATAGGTAAATCCTTATAACTTTTTAAACCTTGATTAAATACTTGTATGTGGCATGGACAATTCATTGGTTTAATTGCATAAGTTCTATTTTCTGATGCAGTAGTAAACATATCTTCTCTAAATTTTTCCCAATGACCGGATTTTTCCCAAAGAGATTTATCAACAGCTTGTGGGGTTTTAATTTCTAAATAATCATTTTTTTTGAGTATTTCTCTTATGTACTTTTCCAGTACTTGGTAAATTGTCCATCCATTTGGATGCCAAAAAATCATTCCTGGAGATTCTTCTTGTATATGAAATAGTGAATGTTTTTTGCCAAGTTTTCTATGATCCCTTTTTTCCGCTTCTTCAATTCTTGTTAAATAATCTTTGAGTTCTTTTTCTTTTGCCCATGCAGTTCCATATATTCTCTGTAATGATTCATTCTCACTATTCCCTCTCCAGTATGAACCAGATAATTTAAGTAATTTAAAGTGTCTCAAATGTCTAGTATTGGGTACGTGAGGCCCTCTACACATATCGATATATTCTTCGTGTTTGTATAAATTTATGAGCCCTTCTTCAGGAATTTCTTCAATTATTCGTAATTTAAAAGTCTCATCTCTTTCTTTAAAAGTTTTAATTGCCTCTTCTTTAGAAACTTGTAAAATTTCAACGTCATAGTTTGTTTTTATTAATTTATTAATTCTGCTTTCGATTTTTATTAAATCTTCAGGAGTAAATCTGTATTCAGAAAAAATATCATAATAAAAACCATCTTCAATTACAGGCCCAATCGCCATTTTAATATTAGAGTAAATTTGTTTAACTGCATGACCAATAAGGTGAGCAAATGAATGTCTTATTATTTCAATTCCTTCTTTATCTTTTGATGTGATGATTACAACTTCGGAATCTTTACTTATAGGAATAGTTGCATCAAGAAGAACATCATTTACTTTCCCGGCAATTGTTGCTTTAGCTAATCCAGCACCTATACTCTGGGCAATTTCTAGAATAGTTACAGATTTTTCGAAAACCTTTTTTGAACCATCAGGTAAAGTAATTATTGGCATATTTTATTTCTCCATTTCAAAGAATCCCAATTTTGATTTAACTCTTTTTAAAGTCTGATTTGCTAGATCTTCAGCTTTTTCCTTTCCTTCATCAAGAATTTTATTTAATTGATAGGGATCATTAATTAATAATTTATATTTTTTCTGAATAGGTTCTAGTGATTCAATAAGTTGTTCTGTAATTAATTTTTTAAATGTCCCCCATCCAGTCTTTGAGAAATCATTTTCACATTGAGAAATTTCTTTGCCAGATAATATTGAATAAATCATCAAAAGATTTTTAGATTCTGGTCTCTCAGGGTTGTTGAATTCAATTCCAATAGAACTGTCACTTTTTGCTCTTTTTATTTTTTTGGTTATTATTTCGGGAGCATCTAATAAGTTAATACGACTGCCTTCATTTGGATCACTTTTGCTCATCTTTTTTGAACCATCAATTAAACTCATTATTTTTGATCCATTCTTCATGATTATTGGTTGAGGGATTTTTAAAATATTTTTATCCTTACTAAATCTGGCATTAATTCTCTGCTGTGCAATATCTCTGGCAAGTTCAAGATGTTGTTTTTGATCCTCACCTACTGGTACAAAGTCAGCGTCATATAGAAGAATGTCTGCAGCCATTAGGATCGGATAGTCAAATAATCCAATGGATACATTATTTCCCTGTTGTATGGATTTTTCTTTGAATTGAATCATTCTTTCCATCCAATTTATTGGGGTCATGCAATTTAATATCCAACAAAGTTCTGAATGTGCAGAAATCTGACTTTGGACAAAAATTGAGCATATTTTGGGATCTATTCCACAAGCGACGTACAAAGCTGCAGTAGAGATAGTGTTCTGAGACAATTCTTTGGGATTATATGAAGCTGTGATTGCGTGCAAATCAACTACACATAGGAATGTTTCATATTGCTCTTGAAGCGTAACCCAATTATTTATGGCCCCAAGCCAATTTCCAATATGTAAATCACCAGTTGGTTGAACTCCAGAAAGAATTCTTTTTTTATTTGCCATCCTCTTCTACTTCGCTAGATTTGATCTCTTCAGTTGATGTAGTTTTTACAGGTCTTGCAAAAGGGTCAGGTGATGTTTTTGTCTTTTCTTCGTAAGGATTTTCTGGTTGTCTATTCGGAGAAGAGTTTTTGTTATTTTTTGCATATTCTGTGATTGATTCAATCAATTTTTCGTCTTTGATCATTTCGCTAAGTGTTCTAACAGAGAAACCTAGAACTGCAACGGTAGATCTCAATTGAAAGGCCTCTTGTATTGATTTAACAGCTTTCATTTCGTTATCACTCAATCTTATTCGGAATCCTCCTCCATCTCTTCTGCCGCCAGATCTATCTCTGAAATTAGATCTTTCATTATTAGAACGACCTCTATAATTTTCTTGTCCAGGATTATTACTGAAATTTGAATTAGACATCTTGATGTTTCTTAAGTTATTTAAATAGTCTATTAACTTAGCATCTTGTTATGCAATAAGTCTTTTGAAAAGCTTTAATTTTTTATCTTTTGATTAACGACTTATGAAATTTTGCTTTTATCATTCATAACTTGCATTAAAATTAAATTAGAAAAATAAAGTATTGTGTTTGATATTAGTAAAGACAACCTTTTTAAGGATTTCATAAAGTTTCCGAGAAAAAATCTTATTATCATTCTATTATTGTTAGGTTTTGGAGAATGGTTTGTCAGTGACCTAATTCATTTTGCAGGAGGATCAATAGGATTTTTTGTGTTGTGTTTGGGGGGATATTTTTACTTGAAGAATGATAAGCCTAAATTTAATGAGCCAAATAATTTAGATGGTTGGATAAATCTATGTAATGAAGATTTAAATTTTTTTGAAGAACTTGAAGCAACAAATGAATTAGAAAAACAGAATGCAAAAAGACAAAAAACACTTGAATCGATTCTTAATAGATTTGAAAAAGAAAAAATAAGTTGCATTGGCCAAAAAGATTATCAAAGTTGTCAGTCTGTTTTAAAAAGTTATTTTAAAGAAGATAGGTTTGACTTTGATTCATACGAAAAACTGCCTAAATACAATTCTTCTCAAGTTATTCCAGAAGAAGCTTTGAAGAGTGATGCAATCTTGTATTTTTTAAACTTGCCTTTGTCGGCGAATGATTTTTTGTGGCTGGAAAAGTTTCCTAAAAATATGCCAATCTGGTTGGTGTCTTTAACTTCCAACGAAATAGAAGCCAAAAATCAGATAGAAGACCTAAAGTCGCAAATTTCAAGTGACTTCATAAATAAAATTATTACTTTTGATGTGAATAAGAATGAAATAACAAATATACCTTTTTCGTTCAGAAAGTTTTTCATAAGTTCATCTAAAAATATTGAAAATACAAAAAAAAGGCTCTTGAAAGAACTTCATGTTGCCTGGCAATCTGATATTGAAGGGATAAGAAGAATGCAGTTAAAAGGTATACAAAGAAAAAATCAAATTCTTGTCGCAACAACTGTTTTCTTATCTCCTATCCCATCAATTGATGTTATGGCAATGACAGTACTAAATTCATTAATGATTAAAGAAATTAAGGCTATATGGGGATGTAAATGGTCTCCTGAAATTTTAGATAAAGTTTCTAAAGAGATTTTAAAGACTGCAATTGCTCAGGGAGTAATTGAATGGAGTGGACAGACTCTTATTGGCATAACAAAATTACATGGACCAAATTGGCTTGTTTCTGGAACATTTCAGGCTGTCAGTGCTGCTTATTTAACAAGAGTAGTATCAAGTTCTTTGGCTGATTTTATGGCAATAACAAAAGGAGTAGAAGAGCCTGATTTGGATTTTATAAAGAAAAATTCTGAGAAAATTGTTGAAAAAGCTTTTGAAAAAGAAAAAATTAATTGGCAAGGATTTGTTTCGGATCTTAGAAAACCACTTATGAAAATATCTTTTAGTTCATAATCTAAGTATGAGAGTTAAATATGAGAAAAAAAATTCTTTTTTTAAGTTTGTTACTTCTGCTTTCTCTTGCTTCAGGCTCATGCAAGAGAATATCAAATAAAAATGAAACTAAAGAAGTAATACTGGCAAGTTTCACTGTTTTGGCGGACATAATTAGCAATGTTGCTAAAGATGATTTTATTGTTAGATCAATAACGAAACCTGGAGTTGAAGTTCATGGCTACCAACCAACTCCGAGTGATTTGGTAAATGCCTCTAGTGCTTTTGTTTTTATTGATAATGGATTTGGATTTGAATTATGGGCTGAAAAATTTGTTTCTAATTTAAAAGTTAAAAGAATTACTGTCGCGGAAGATTTAGATCCTATTTTTATCAGTGAGGATTTTTATAAAGGGAAACCCAATCCTCATGCCTGGATTTCTCCAAAAAGAGGGATTTTATACGTAGATATTCTGGTGGATTCTTTATCAGAATTGAGGCCATCAAAAAAGACATTATTTGAAGAAAATGGAAAAATTTATAAAGATAAACTCTCTAAAATAGATAAAGAATTCTCACTTTTTATTAATAACTTAAATAAAGAAAGGAGGTATCTAGTAAGTTGTGAAGGTGCTTTTTCATATTTAACAAATGATTATGGATTAGAGGAAGTTTATTTATGGCCAGTTAATGCTGAGAGTCAAATTACGCCCAAAAGAATGGCAAGAACAATCTCACTAGTTAAAGAAAAAAATGTCCCATCTGTATTTTGCGAAAGTACTGTAAGTAACGAATCTCAAATGGTTGTTGCAAACGAAACTGGGGCTAATTTTGGAGGAAATCTTTTTGTTGATTCATTATCTGATGATGCTGGGACTGCTAGTTCCTATATAAAAATGCTTGAGCATAATTTGGATTTAATTAAAAAAGGGCTTTTTTGAATTATGGAATCAATCAATTATCAAAACTTTAGGATTGATGCAGAGAATATTTGCGTAGATTACAACGGTAAGGTGGCTTTGTATGATGCCAATTTAAGATTGAAACCTGGCCAGATTTGTGGGTTAGTAGGGATGAATGGGGCTGGTAAAACAACTTTTTTTAATGCTTTAACTGGCTTTGTAAATATTTCAAAGGGAAAAATTAGAATTAATGGAGAGTCTGTAAGATCTGCTCAAAAAGATCAGACAATTGCTTATGTTCCTCAGAGTGAGGGAATTGATAGTCAATTTCCAATAAATGTTTGGGATGTAGTGATGATGGGAAGATATGGTTCGATGAATATTTTTAGGTGTCCTAGAGAGTCTGATATTCAGGCGGTTAAAGATGCTATTGAGAGAGTTGATCTTACTGATCATTTATCTACACCTATTGGAAACTTATCTGGAGGCCAGAGAAAACGAACTTTTTTAGCTAGAGCAATTGCGCAAAGGGCGTCAATATTACTTCTTGATGAGCCTTTTTCAGGTGTTGATATAAGAACTGAGAAACTTATCTCGGAATTATTTATTCAATTTAAAAATGAGGGGAAAACTATATTATTATCGACGCATGATATGATTCATGTCCGTGAATTTTGCGATTTGGTTCTTTTAATAAATAAAACTGTTGTTGCTTATGGCGAGACCTCTGAAGTGTTTACCCCTGAAAATATTACAAGTACTTTTGGAGGAATCTCACCTGATTTCTTGTTTGGACCTGAATCCTAAATTTTAAATTATATGGAGCTCTGTTCTTTTTTAACTTTAGATTCATTCATAACAGATCCTTTAACTCATGACTTTATGAGAAAAGCACTTCTTATGAGTTCATTAGTGGCAGCTGTTTGTGGTTTCCTATCTAGTTATTTAACTCTTAAAGGATGGGCTTTAATGGGAGATGCAGTATCACATTCAGTGATGCCTGGTGTTGTGGTCGCTTATGCATTAGGTCTGCCTTTTTCATTAGGGGCATTTATTTTCGGAGTTGGTTCTGTTGCATTGATAGGGTTTATTAAGCAGAAATCTAGGGTTAAGGAAGATACTGTTATTGGGTTGGTATTTACTGGATTTTTCGCTCTTGGAATTGTATTGGTTTCTAAGATTAAAAGTAATATTGATCTACACTCTATCCTTTTTGGTAGTCCATTAGGAATATCAACTTCAGATGTAAAACAAACCATATTCATTTCTTTATTGGTAGTAATCCTTTTATCAATTTTTAGGAAAGATTTAATGCTTTATTGTTTTGATCCTAGGCATGCAAAAACAGTTGGAATTAACGTATTTTTTCTTCACTATTTACTCCTCACGTGCTTATCTTTGGCCGCAGTTGTGGGCCTGCAGTCTGTAGGAATTATCTTGGTAGTTGCGATGTTGATTACACCAGGGGCTACAGCATATTTACTTACGGATAAGTTTAATAATATGACAATAATTTCAGTATTAAGTGCAATTATCTCAAGCCTAATTGGAATCTACATTAGTTTTTGGTTTGATCTTGAAACTGGTGGATCAATTGTCTTGGCACAAACTTTTATATTTTTATTTGCTTTTTTATTTGCTCCAAGATACGGAATATTTAAGTTAAAGAAATTTTTAGCTGGTTATAAATGATAGTGGTGGAAGAAACTTTAAATAAAAAGTGGTATTGGTGGCCATTATTTCCCCTATATCCTTATGGAAAAAAGAAAACAATTTTAAGAGAATTAATTCCTGATCAAATATGGTCCTTGGAACAAATACAGGGACTTTATTATGTTGCAGTTCCAATAAGAATGACGGTAATAAAGGTTGATAATGGGTTGATGCTAATAAACCCACTGCCTCCTACAAAAGAATTAATTAATGAGTTAGAAAAATTAATTGCGATTCACGGCAAAGTAAAAACAATAATTCTCCCAAGTGCCTCCGGACTAGAACATAAAATCGGACTGCCAGCTCTTTCAAGAATTTTTAAAGACGCAGAAATTTGGCTTTGTCCTGGACAATGGAGTTTCCCCATCAATCTTCCACTAGATTTTTTAGGAATTCCATCAAAAAGATCAAGAATACTTTTTGAGGATGGTACTCCACATACGAACTCTTTCAAATGGTCTTCATTAGGCCCACTGAATTTAGGACTTGGAAGATATCAGGAGATAAGCTGTTTCCATTATTCTACGAAAACTCTTCATGTAACAGACGCACTAGTTGGAATAGACTCCACTCCACCTGAGATATTTAATTTTGATCCAACTCCACTTCTTTTTCATTCTAGAGAGAAAGGAGATGAACCTTTGATTGACTCCATTGAACAAAGAAAAAAAGGCTGGAAAAGGTTAGTCTTATTTTCATCTTTTTTGAAACCAGGTAAATTAAATATTCCACCTTTAAAAGAAATATTTAAGTATTCGTTCAAAAAAGATCTTAGGAATTGGAGATCTCATTTCGGTATTTATCCCTTTTTATGGGACGAAGATTGGGAATCCTCTCTTGTCGAAATAATGGGTGAAGATACTCCTAAGATTCAAGTGGCACCAGTTTTACAAAAACTAATTTTTCCCCGTTCAAAAGAAGTGTTACTTAAATGGCTAGAAAATATCAAGTCTTTTGAAGATATGGAATATTTAATTCCAGCTCATTTTACGGCACCTATAAAATTTACGACAGAAGATTGTCAAAAATTAATTTATGAAATTAATTCTCAAAAGTGGGACAAACTACCGGAGGATAATAAATTTTTGATGGGTTTATATAAAAAGTTGTTTGAACTAGGAATAATTCCTGAAGAAGTAAATCTTTAAACCTATTATTCTTCAATAGACATGTTTTCATCATTTTTAAGAGTTTGTTCCAGCTCTTTTCTTTGCTCCATTTGCCTTAAGAAATATCCCGTCATCATTGCAGAAGATAATAAATTAGCAATGTTGTCTTTTGAAGATGTTATTTTTACATCAAATTGATCTGAGGGAAGCATTCCAAGAAGTCCTTGAACATTATGTCTAATAATTTCTTGAATATCTTCACTAGCTGATTTTGCTACTCTTTGCAAAACTTCAGGAGATTGTTTTTGTAAATATTGGATTAGGTCATTCTCATCATTTGGATCATTATTTTCAGTAGCAAGAAATTCTGGATTAAACATTTCTACAACTTCAAGATATAAAAACCCTACAACATCATGTACCCATTAATCTAAATTATTAAGGGCAGGGAACCGAATAGGTCCAATTTTATTAAACGGCCAATATCTAAAAATAGCTTTACCAATAACCTTTTCGTATGGTAAAAATCCCCAAATATGTGAGTCCATACTGTTATTTCTATTATCTCCCATCACCCATAATGACTCTTCTGGGACAATAAAAGGCCCTATAGAATAATTAATGTTGCTGTCAAAAACGTAATTTTTTTGAGCGATATTATTTATGTAAAGGTTACCGTCTCTTACTTCTACCTTGTCTCCAGGTATTCCAATTACTCTTTTTATTAGTGCGGTATTTGCTTCATAACCAGCATTAATTAATTGTTGAGGAACGTTAAAAACAACTATTTTATTTTTTAATTTTGAAAGATTTGATTTGGATGTGATTTTGGGTGTTACTTTCTCAACAAGAATTTTATCTTGTATTTGTAGAGTTGGAAGCATTGAACCTGATGGGATCCATCTTGGCTCTATAACCTGCCATCGTATAATTAGAGCAATAGATATCCAGATTAAAAGATTTTTTAAATCCTTTAGTATTGAATTTCTTTTTTCTTGTGTTGTAGACATGTTTTATTTAATTCAGTTATAAGGAAAATCTCAAAGCATTTATATAAATTATGACATCATCTATTGAATGCAAAAATTTTCTTAGAAGTTTACAACTTTTGAATCTTCTTATAAAAATAGGAGTTCAAAATTTAATACTATGTCCTGGTAGTAGATCAGCACCTTTAGCAATAGCTGCTGGAGAATTAAATAAATTAGGACTGGTAAATATTTTTAATTCAATAGATGAGAGATCTGCAGGATTCCACTCTCTTGGAATTTCTGCTGCATCAGGTAATCTTTCGTTAGTTATTACCACTTCTGGGACTGCCGTAAGTAACTTATTGCCAGCAGCAGTTGAGGCAGACCGATCTTGTAAAGGTATTATATTTCTTACTGCTGATAGACCCTTAAGATTAAAAGATTGTGGCGCTAATCAAACAGTAAATCAAGAAGATTTTTTGAGTTCAGTCTGCAGAAGAGTTTTAAGTACAAATCTAAATGGACTTCATGAAACACAAGAAAATGAAATCTTAAATATAGTTCGAATTACTGAGAAACAAATATCAAGCTTCCCTGGTCCTATTCATTTAAATATTCCTATTGATAAGCCTTTAGGTATTTCATTTTTGAATAAAAAAAATGTTTTAGAGGTTTTTGAGAGAATTTATTTAAAGAAAAAATATATATTTCAGGAGCTTGAAATAAAGTCTGATAAAAACAAATTCTTAGAAATTTCAAAAAGTTTAAATTTAGATGAATCCGGCATTATTTTGGTAGGTCCTTATCAAGGTTCCATAAATGATTTGACTTCTTTCAATAAATCTTTAGAGCAATTACAAGAAATTACTGGTTGGCCAGTATTTGCTGACCCTGTCTCCGGCGTGTGTTCTGATTTGAGAGGTTTAGTTGTTAATTGGGAATTAGTCTTAAGAAAAAATAAAAATTCAGTAAATTGTCATCAACTTTTGAGGCTTGGCCCTATGTCATCCTCAATTGATTTGGAGAAGTTTTTAACAACCTTCGAAGGGATACAAATTCTTATAAAAGAAAAAAACTTTAGAAAATTGGATCCTATAAAAAAATCATTTGAATATGATTTTGGGCTATCAAATTTTACTACTCTATTATTAGAAGAATTATCAATTAACGAAAAAAACAAAAAGTCTCTTACTCCGATGGCTCTAGATTTAATAGAGGAAGGAGAGCAGATTAAAGAAATTTTAAAAGAAAAAATTACTCAAGATAATCAAATTACTGAGTATATGCTCGCTAATATTGTTCCAAAACTTTGGCCAGCTGAAAATCCTATAATGCTTTCCGCGAGTAGTCCGATTAGAGATTGGCTTACATTTTCTGAGAATGGTACTTTAACAAGAAATTGTTTCAGCTTTAGAGGAGCTTCAGGCATAGATGGTACTTTATCTCTTGCATTAGGTATTTCTAGGGTTAAAAATCCTCTACTTCTTGTGACTGGAGACTTGGCTTTTATACATGATATAAACGGTTGGCTGATTGAAAATTCAATCGATATTAATTTAACAATTCTTTTGATAAACAATAATGGCGGAAATATATTTAATCGTATTTATAAAGAAAATTTAAAAGAAGATGAATTAAAAAAACTTTTTCTTATGCCAAAAGAAATTAACTGGTCAAAACTCGCAGAGGGCTATCAAGTAAACTTTAAGAGTGTGACAAATTTTAAAAAATTACGAGAGGCATTCGATTGGAGCATTTCTATCAAGAAATCTGTAATAATTAAAGTTGATATTGATCCAGAAAGTGAAATTTGTGAAAAAAATGCCCTGCTAGAAAAAATAATTGGCAGTTAAATTTATCATTTTCTATTTACGAATAATTAGGTTTCATGCAAGTATTACCAGGCAAAACAACTTTAAATTGGTCAGAATGCAAATCTTATGAAGATATATTCTTTCACAAATCAGATGAGGGAATTGCGAGAATTGCAATTAATCGGCCTGAAAAAAGAAATGCATTTAGGCCACAAACTGTAGATGAACTAATTAACGCATTTAATATCGTAAGAAATGATGAAACTATTGGAGTAGTTCTCTTTACAGGGGCGGGACCTGATAAGAAAGGTATTTATTCTTTTTGCTCTGGAGGTGATCAGAGCGTAAGAGGTGAAAATGGATATAAGAATGATGAAGGGAAGCAGAGATTAAATGTACTTGAACTTCAAAGATTAATAAGAAGTTTGCCTAAAGTGGTTATTGCCTTAGTTCCTGGTTTTGCAATTGGAGGAGGTCAGGTACTTCATTTAATTTGTGATCTCAGTATCGCCTCTGAAAATGCAATATTTGGTCAAACAGGTCCAAGAGTTGGTAGTTTTGATGCGGGTTTTGGTTCTAGTTATTTGGCAAGACTTGTTGGTCAAAGAAAAGCAAAAGAAATTTGGTTTTTATGTAGAAAATATAATTCCAAAGAAGCTCTTAAAATGGGCTTGATAAATGCAATTACAAAGATTGAAGAATTAGAAGCTGAGGGTGTAATCTGGGCAAGAGAGATTTTACGAAATAGTCCAACAGCTATTCGTATTCTTAAAGCTTCATTCAATGCGGAGAATGATGGGATTGCGGGTATTCAAGAATTATCTGGATACACAACTCAATTATTCTATGCGACTGAAGAAGCTCAAGAAGGTAGAGATGCCTTTCTTGAAAAGCGTCCACCAGACTTTTCTGACTATAAGTGGACACCCTAGTTTGTTTTTCAAAAGAACTTTTTAAATAATTATCAATGAGAATTCTTCTTGCCGCTGCTGAATGTGCTCCAATGATCAAAGTTGGAGGTATGGGAGATGTGGTGGGTTCGTTACCTCCATCTTTGATAAAACTTGGTCACGATGTAAGGGTAATAATTCCAGGATATGGAAAATTGTGGAGTCTTTTAGAGGTATCGAATGAGCCAGTTTTTAGCGCAAATACAATGGGCACTGATTTCGCCGTATATGAAGCAAAACATCCCATTCATAATTATGTTATTTACCTAGTGGGTCATCCAACATTCGACTCTGACCAAATATACGGAGGCGAAAATGAGGACTGGCGCTTTACATTTTTTGCTAGTGCCACTGCAGAATTTGCATGGAATTGTTGGAAACCTCAAGTTCTCCATTGCCATGATTGGCACACTGGAATGATTCCTGTGTGGATGCATCAGGACCCCGAAATTAGTACTGTATTCACAATTCATAATTTAAAATACCAAGGCCCTTGGAGATGGAAACTAGAAAAAATGACTTGGTGTCCTTGGTATATGCATGGAGACCACACAATGGCTGCGGCAATGTTGTATGCAGATAGAGTGAATGCTGTTTCTCCTACTTATGCAGATGAAATTAAAACCCATGAATACGGGGAAAGTCTTGAAGGATTACTTAATTACATTTCAGGTAAATTAAGGGGAATTCTTAATGGCATAGATCTTGATGAATGGAATCCAGCCAAAGATCCAGTTTTACCTGCAAAATTTAGTATCAAAAATTTAGAAAATAGGCTAGAAAATAAAAAAATTTTGCAGAGAGAAATGGGTCTCGAGGTTAATCCTAAAAAATATCTCTTAGGTATGGTCAGTAGGTTGGTTGATCAGAAAGGGGTTGACTTACTTCTACAAGTTTCTAGAAGACTTTTAGCTTATACAGATTCGCAAATAGTTGTTTTGGGGACTGGAGATAGATATTTAGAGTCAGGATTATGGCAACTAGCATTAGATTACCCTGGAAGATTTTCTGTGTTTCTTACCTATGATGATTCTTTATCGAGACTTATATACGGTGGCTCCGATGCATTTTTAATGCCAAGTAGATTCGAACCTTGTGGTATTAGTCAACTACTTGCTATGAGATATGGTTCAATTCCAATAGTAAGGCGAGTAGGAGGTTTAGTTGATACAGTTTTACCTCATGATCCAGAAAATAATAGTGGTACTGGTTTTTGCTTCGATCGCTTTGAACCTATAGATTTCTATACATCTTTAGTAAGGTCTTGGGAGGCCTTTAGGCATAAAGATAGTTGGAAATTATTGCAAAAAAGAGCAATGAGCCAAGAGTTTAGTTGGCAAAGATCCGCACTCGAATATGAAATTATGTATAAAGACGTATGTGGAATAAAAGAACCATCTCCAGATTTGGCTGAAGTTGAAAAATTCTCTTACGGACAATCAGCTGATCCATCTTTAAAAAAAGTATGACTTAATTTTTTAATGGAATTCTCTTTATCAGAATTAAACAATGTTTTGGGAGATATTAAAAATCTGAGCGAGGAGGAAAGAGATTTTTTTAATTTTAAAAATATAAGTATTGATAGTAGAACCTTATTAAATAATGATCTTTTTATAGCTATAGAGGGTAAAAATTTTGATGGACATAGTTTTCTTACAGATGTTTTAGATAAAGGAGTTAAATCGGTAGTAATTAAAAAAGGGATGCAGAGATTACTTCCTAGTAATTTTCCTTATTGGGCCGTAAATGACACATTAGAGGCATTTCAAAAATTAGCATTACTAAAAAGAAAAAAATTAGATATCCCTATTGTCGCAATAACTGGTTCAGTGGGTAAAACAACAACTAAAGAAATGATTGGCGGAGTTTTAAATAAGCTTGGAAGAATTAAATTATCTCATGCAAATTTCAATAATGAGATTGGAGTTGGTCTTACTATTCTTTCTACAGATATAGAAGATAAAGCTTTAGTTCTTGAGATGGGGATGAGAGGTCTTGGACAGATCGAGAATTTATCTAAATATAGTGAACCGGATATTGCTGTTATTACTAACATTGGAACAGCTCATATTGGATTGTTAGGTTCAAAAAAAAATATTACTTATGCAAAGTGTGAAATTAGTAAGTTCTTAAATCCCGAAGGAGTTGTAATAATTCCAGCAAATGATCCATTCCTAGAAAAAACTTTAAAAGAATTTTGGAAAGGTAGAGTTATAAAAGTGAAACTATCAAATATAGAAAATCAAAAGGAGAGTTTCAAGAAAGATGATAATTTGCGAGGATTTTATAATCCTTCAAATAAAACAATCTTAATTGAAGAAAATATCTTTGAAATTTCATTTGAGGGAGTTCACAATGCTTCGAATTTCTTATTTGCTTATGCAGTTGCCAAAGAACTAGGCATTGAATTTGCTAGTTTTAATAAATTTCATTTTGCAATTTTAGGTGGAAGGAATAAAATTCTTAAATCAGTAAAAACAACAATATATGATGAATCATATAATGCTTCGCCAGAGTCAGTAAAAGCATGTATTAAAAACCTGCTTGAAAAACCCAGAAATAAATTTTTCATATTTGGAAGTATGCAAGAATTGGGAAAAGAATCTGAAAAATATCATAAAGAAATATTCAAATTTATTAATAATTCAGATATAAAAAAGTGTTTATTTATTTGCGATAAAAAAAATGAAAAAATTTATACCAATTATTTAAAAGATAAGAAAAAATTTTTAGTTTTAAATAATATCAAAGATGTACCTAAAGAGATAAACAAATCTACAAAAAAAGGTGATTCTATTCTTATAAAGGGAAGCAGATGTTGGCATCTTGAAAAAATTATTGAATTAATCAATTAGGTTAGGATTTCTTTCTTTCCCAATTTTCTATATTTACTTGCTTAGTTCTTGAGATTGCTAATGAATTATCCTTGGAGTCTTTTGTGATCACTGAACCAGCTCCTGTTGTAACTGATTCCCCGAGATTTATTGGCGCTACAAAAACTGTATTTGCACCAATACTGGAATTTTTACCAATTATCGTTCGATGTTTTTTCTGACCATCAAAATTTGCAGTAATAGTACCTGCTCCAATATTTGTAGATCTTCCAATAATAGAATCGCCTATATAACTTAAATGGTTTACTTTTGATTCTTCCTCTAATTGACTATTTTTGATTTCAACAAAATTACCTATTTTGCTAAAGGAAGATATTTTGGAATTAGGTCTTATATGACTGTAAGGGCCAATTTTTATATAATCCATTATCTGAGAGGCATAAATAGTAGAGTTTGAAATTTCACAACTTAATCCCACGTCAGAATTCTCAATAAAAGTATTTGGTCCGATAATGCAATGACTATTTATTTTGGTATTTCCTCTTATATGTGTATTAGCCTCAATAATTACATCCTTACCAATTTCAGCTTCTTCACTAATTGAACAACTTGCTTTATTTATAAAAGTTACACCATTAAGCATATGCTTTTCTTTAATTAAATTCTGAATACTTTCCTCGCATTCTGATAATTGAATTCTGTTATTAATTCCTTGAAGCTCTCCATTATCCACTACCTCGAGGCTTAAGGAATTTTTTAGCAAAGATACTGTATCTGTTAAGTAAATTTCTTTTTGATTATTATTGCTTTGCAAGGTATTAATTATTTCTGACAAGTTACCCCAGTTAAAACAGTAAACACCTGCATTTATTAATAGATTTTCTCTTTCTAGATTATTGCAATCCTTTTCTTCAACAATTTTCTCTATAAAATCCCCATTTAAAAAAACTCTGCCATATCCATGGGGATTTTTTTTCTTTGTAGTAATTAAAGAAACATCAGCATTTTTTGAATCGTGTAAATTTAAAAGATTTTTTAGAGTACTAGGCCTAATGAGTGGCACATCGCCATTAAGTATCAAAAGTTTTCCTTCATGTTTTTTTACTTCTTTACAAAGAACTTGGATAGCATGACCAGTACCCGATTGAGGATCTTGAATGACAAATTGGATTTTTTTATTTTTTGGTATTGATTCTTGTACTTCTTTCGATTTGTGTCCTGTAATTACGAAAATTTGATCAGGATTTAATTCAACGCAGGTATCAATTACTCTTTGCAAAAGACTTTTCCCCGAAATTTTATGTAAAACTTTGGGTATTGAACTTTCCATTCTAGTGCCCTTCCCAGCAGCTAATATCGCAACACTTAACATATTTTTTTGTATATATCTATAAATCTAACTCTTGAAGGCCAACTTCGTCATTCCCCACTTTTCTCTCCATTTTTTTGTAGGTTCTAAATTTGATAATAATTGTTCCTCTAATCTTTGATTAATAATATCGTCTTTACTTGAGTTTAAATTTTGATCTCTGTAAGGGATACCCGCTTTAGTTAAGAGATGTTCCTCTTCCATGACAGATAACGTTTCAAAATTTAAATTGGGTTTGAATTTATTTTTATCAAATTTTGCTATCGCAACAGTTCCCTGACTCCAAAAAGTTCTCCTATTATCGCTTGGTTTAATATTAAATATCTCTAACCCAAGATTTCTTAATGTATTTCTTACCGCCGCTGAAGAAGAATAAGTTATTAAATAACCTTGAGGATTGAGTTTTTGATTCACTTTAGATAAAAATTCAATAGTCCAAACTTGAGGACATTTTTGGGGCGAAAACCCATCTAAATAAATCAGGTCGAATTTATTAGCTGCAGGAATAATATTAATTTTTTCTCTAGCATCACCCCAAAAAATTTGACATTTAAAAAATTGATCCTCAAAGTAATCATTTTTGTACAATGATTTAAATATTTTTTTTACTTTTGGATTCCAAGATTTTTGAAAAGATTTATTTCTGAGTGCATATTCAAGAGGCTTTTTATCTATTTCCAAGGCATACCAATTTAGAAGCGAATTTTGTTTAATTAATTCGTTTATTAAAGAAGCAGAGTTATATCCCATACCAAAACATATATCCAATACATTGAGAGACTTACCCTGAAATCTTTGCAAATCAGAAGGAGCTGTAAACTTTATTTTTGTTTCCTTCAATGCGCCCGATAAACTATGGAAGTTCTCTTGAAAAAACACACTTCTTAAAGAGTAACTACCATCTTTAGTTAAAACTTCTATTAATTCAGACAAAAACTTTTTAAGCTACTTGGTTAGTTTGGCAAGTTCTTCCCAAAAAGTGGGATACGAGACGCTAGCTGCATCTGCTCTCATTATTTTTGACGTACCTTTGGCGAGGAGTGAAGCAATAGCTAGACTCATTGCCACTCGATGATCCGTCTCACTGTCTACCTCCGCAGAATGAAATTTTGATTGTCCATTAATAATTAAACCATCTACTTTTTCTGTTATTTCAGCACCGAATTTTTGTAACTGTCTTGCCATTACTTTTAATCGATCTGTCTCCTTAACTCTTAATTCTTGTGCATCCTTAATTTCAGAAACTCCATTACAAAAACAGGCAGCTACAGTAAGGATAGGAATTTCATCTATAAGTTTTGGGAGAATATCTCCTTCAATAGTGAATGATCTTAAATTATTTGCAGTCTTTACTTTAATAGATCCAATAGGTTCACCAGCGATAGTCGATTTATCTAAAATTTCATAATTGCACCCCATTGAATCCATTACATTTAATATCCCTGTTCTAGTGGGATTTAATCCGACATTATGAATTAAAACCTCAGAATTTGGAACAATTGATGCAGCAATCATCCAAAAAGAAGCAGAGCTTATGTCTCCAGGGATCAATATCCTCTGACCAATTAAGTTACCCCCTGACTTTATAACTACATTCCTTCCTAATTCTCCTCTGATACTGATGTCTGCTCCAAATGCTTTTAACATTCTTTCAGTATGATCCCTTGAAGATACTGGTTCAATAACAGAAGTAGTTCCAGAAGCTTTGAGGCCTGCTAATAAAATTGCAGATTTTACTTGAGCACTCGCTACCGGGGTTCCAATAACACATCCTTTTAGTTTATTCCCATCAATTGAAATGGGAGCTTTATTTCCTTTTTCTCTACCAAAAATTTTGCCGCCCATCAAAGATAATGGTTTGCCCACTCTCCCCATTGGCCTCTCATTAAGAGAAAGATCACCTGTTAAGATAAAATTCTTGCCTTCTTGACCGGCCAGTAACCCCATTAATAATCTCATGGTGGTTCCCGAATTTCCACAATTTAGAATTTCTTTAGGCTCTTTTAATCCATCAAGCCCCAATCCTGAAATCGTAAAAGTCTCATCTTTTTTTATTTCTGGTATATTTACACCTAATTTTCTCAGACAATCAGCAGTTGAAAGTGGATCTTCAGAATGTAAAAATCCCTCAATAGTCGTATCACCCTTAGCAATACTCCCTATTATTAAAGCTCTATGAGAAATAGATTTATCTCCAGGTACTTTTACTTTGCCTTTTAAATTCCCTCCACCGTTTATTGTGCGGATATTATTCATTTTCAAATTAATACTTGATAAAGTTTCTGTAAAAACAAATTAGTTATATATTATCAATAAGTTTGTTTTTAAAAAAAAATAATCAAATTAAGTAACTGTTTTCTATAATTAAAAAAAATAAGGATTTAATTATTAATCTTACATACTTTCACGTTGCAAAGGATGCTCCAGAAAAAAGTCCAGATACCGCGGTGGTTATTGATGTTTTAAGAGCTACAACCACAATTTCTTGGGCTTTAAAAAACGGAGCTGACTCAATACAAGTTTTTGCAGATTTAGATTTATTGAAAGAATCTGCGATTAAGTGGCAAGCTGAAAAGAGACTGATGCTTGGAGAGAGAGGTGGAAAAAAGATTGAGGGCTTTGATTTAGGCAATTCTCCTTTATCAGTTACAAAAAAAGTTGTTGATGGTAAAAGACTATTTATGAGTACGACTAATGGGACTAAATCATTGCAAAAAGTTCAAAATGCGAAGCATTTATTTGCTATGGGACTTCCAAATAGGAAAGCAGTTGCCGAAAAAATTATTTCATTAAAAAGTGAAAATGTTTTAATACTTGGCAGTGGCTGGGAAGGCTCTTATTCACTTGAGGATTCTTTAGCTGCTGGGGCTTTGGCCTCATATCTAAAAATGAACTATAAGTTCGAAATAAATATTATGAATGACGAATTACAGGCTGCTTTGGCACTTTGGGATTTTTGGAAAAATGATATTTTAAAATGTTTAAAAACAGCAACCCATGGCAAAAGATTGACAAGTCTTGGAGATTATGAGGATGATTTTAAATGTTGCTCTGAACTTGATTGCTTAGATATTGTTCCAGCTCAAGTTGAGAGAGGTGTTATTCGTGCCTCATGATTTACGAATTGGTTCACTAGGAGTAAGGTCTTGACTGATTTTTTGGTAGCTGCATTGCAAATTACGAGTACTTCAAATGTTGAAGCAAATTTTATTGAAGCAGAAGAACAGATTGAATTAGCTGCTAGAAGAGGTGCTGAGTTAATAGGTTTACCTGAGAATTTTGCTTTTTTAGGAGGAGATGATGAAAAACTTAGATTAGCTTCTGAATTGTCAGAGAAGTGTGCAAATTTTCTAAAAACCATGTCACAAAGATATCAAGTATTTCTCTTAGGAGGAGGGTATCCAGTACCTGCTGGTGATGACAGTCATACTTTTAACAGGTCCGCTCTATTTGGGAAAGATGGACAGATATTGGCGAAATACGACAAGATTCACTTATTTGATGTTGATTTGCCCGATGGAAATTTATATAAGGAATCATCCACTATTTTATCTGGGGCAGAGTATCCACCTGTTGTAGATGTCCCGGGCTTATGCAAAATAGGATTATCGATTTGTTACGACGTTAGATTCCCTGAACTTTATAGATATTTGTCTTCTAATGGCGCGGAGCTAATTATGATTCCCGCTGCTTTTACGGCATTTACTGGAAAAGATCATTGGCAAATCCTATTACAAGCAAGAGCAATTGAGAATACAGCATATGTAGTTGCGCCAGCTCAAACTGGTATACATTATGGGAGAAGGCAAAGTCACGGCCACGCAATGGTAATAGACCCGTGGGGTACAGTTTTATCTGATGCCGGAAAAACTCAAGGAGCTGCCATAGCACCTGCTGATAAAGAAAGAGTAAAGAAAATTAGGGAACAGATGCCAAGCCTTAAACACAGAAAAAACAAATTGTTTTCAAACTAATGATAAAGTTTTTAGATAATAAACTTTTTCATTATTTATCCGTTTTTTTATTTTTAAATTCTTCAATCCTCCCTATTAAATCTTCAAGTGCTCTGGCAGCATGGGAGATAAAAACTAATGGGGTTTTAGAATTAAGAACTAAATCAAACACAAATTTAAAAGCATACTTTCAGAAGTCTAGCCAAATATCTGGTGATAGATTTTGGATAGATTTCCCAGGAGAATTAAAAAATCCCAGGACAATTAAAGGTAATGGCCCAATAAAAGAAATCAGATTAGGTAAGCCAAATAAGGGTAAAACAAGATTAGTAATAGAATTTAAGGAAAAAACTTATTTGAACCCTCTGACTTGGCGATTGGTTGGACTAGATCAAAATAGGTGGAGAATTAAATTATTTGATGGAAAAGATCCTTTTAAGAAGATTGGTGAAGGCCAGGTTTTTATTGGAACTAGAAATATCAAAGAAAATCAAAATTTAACTGATAAGAAGAAAAGTAATTATCATTTTTTTAAATTACCAGATGTAAAACAAGACAAATTTTCGGTTGTTATCGACCCAGGACACGGTGGGCCTGATCCAGGAGCAATTGGTATTGGGGGTATTAGGGAAACAGATGTTGTATTAGAGGTTTCCAAAATAGTTAAAAAATTACTGTCTGAGAAAGGTGTCAAGGTAAGATTAACCAGAAAAAATGAAGTTGATTTGGATTTGCCTCCCAGAGTTTCCTTTGCTAACAATACGGATGCAGATATCTTTGTAAGTATTCACGCAAATGCCTCAAGAGGGAAAAGAAAGGATATTAATGGATTGGAAACCTTTTACTATAGGGGTTGGAGAGGAAGGTCACTTGCTAAAAATATTCAAAAACAAATTCTAAGAGTTTCACCTGGGAGTCCTGATCGAGGCGTTAAGCAAGGTAGATTTTACGTAATTAAAAATACTAGGATGCCTGCAGTTTTAGTAGAAATTGGATTTTTAACGGGGAGGTTAGATGCAAGAAGATTAGAAAAAGCAATGCATCGTAAAAGATTAGCTTATGCAATTTCAAAAGGCATTCTTGAATATCTTTATAAATTAGGATGAATCTTAAAATAGGTATATTTGATAGTGGGATAGGGGGTTTTACTATCCTTAATTCTTTACTAAAAACACGTAAAGATGTAGAAGTTTTTTATTTGGCGGATACAAAAAGAATACCCTTTGGTAGTAAAAATTATAAAGAGATAAGAATAATTGCAAAGGAGATTTGTAATTTTTTTGCTGAAAAGAATTTGAATGCACTTTTAGTAGCTTGTAACACTACAAATGCATGTGCACTTGATATTCTGGAAAATAATTTAAAGGTCCCTTGTTTTGACCTTATTAACTCAGTATCGGAAATAGTTGATAAACGAATAATTGGCGTCCTAGCAACACAAACAACTGTTCGGTCATCATATTACAAAAACGCTATAAATTCTAAAAAAGAGAATACGATAATATTTCAACAAGAATGTCCAGAATTTGTATCAGAAATTGAAAAAGAAAAATTAAATATTGATAAGTTGAATTATCTTACAGATTATTACTTAAGACCATTAATAAAAAATAATATTGAAGAATTAATTCTTGGATGTAGTCACTACCCTTTGATTTATGACTTTTTAAGAAAAGAATTAGATTCTAATATAAAAATCATCGATCCCTCGGTAGCATTAATAAAAAAATTTAATGAATCTTTTGCTATTCCAAAAACTGCATGTTTTGAAACCCTTTCTTATGAAAATGTAAAATTTTTTGTTACTTCAGAAAGAGATGAGTTTTTCAATAAAGTAAAATTTTGGCTTGGAATTAATAAAGAAATTAGGTTGGTTAACCTCCGAAGTAATGTTTGATTCCTTAAGATATAGAAGAGGTTAATCATGAATACAGTAACAGAGCTACTACAACCAGTTGAAAATGATCTTGATGATCTCATTTTAGAACTGAAAAATCTAATAGGAGCCGGTCACCCAATTCTTCAAGCCGCAGCAGAACATCTTTTTAGTGCTGGGGGGAAAAGGTTGAGACCTGGTATAGTTTTATTAATTTCAAAAGCAATATCTCCTGAATTTTGCTTAACAAGCAAACATAAAAGACTAGCTGAAATTACTGAGATGATTCATACTGCCTCATTGGTCCATGATGATGTTGTTGATGAGGCGTCTACAAGAAGAGGAGTAGATACAGTTCATAGCAGATTTAATACCAGAGTGGCTGTTTTGGCGGGGGACTTTTTATTCGCTCAAGCAAGTTGGCACTTGGCAAATCTTGACAATGTAAATGTAGTTAAATTACTTAGTAGAGTAATAATGGATTTAGCAGAGGGTGAAATCAAACAAAATTTAAATAGATTTGATTCGGCTCAATCTTTTTCCAAATACATCAACAAAAGTTATTGTAAAACAGCATCATTAATAGCCAATAGTTGTAAAGCAGCTGGAGTTTTGAGTGGGATTAGTGACGAAAAATTAACCTCATTGTACGATTTTGGCAAAAATATTGGTTTAGCATTCCAAGTTGTAGATGACATTCTTGACTTTACTGGAAATGACAAACAACTTGGAAAACCTGCTGTAAGTGATCTTGCTAGTGGTTATCTTACCGCTCCAGTTTTGTATGCCTTAGAAGAAAATAAAAAATTGTCAGTTCTTATAAATAGAGAACTTGCTGAAAAAGATGATTTAGATGATGCTCTTAATATCATCATGAACTCTAAAGCTATTGAAAGTTCCAGGAAATTAGCTGAGGATTTTGCAATGCTTTCTAAAGAAGCTATAGTCTGGCTTCCTGATTCAGAATACAAAAGAGCTTTAATGGCTCTTCCAGAATTTGTTCTAAGCCGTATTTATTAGATCTATTAGAAATAAATCTTTGAGCTAAATTAATATTAAAATAATTGAAAACTTTAATTTTTTCGACTAAATTCATTAAACATAGATTTATTTAATGTCATTAGATAAAAAAAATTCAATCAATAACATACTTGAAGAAAAGAGAATTTTCCCTCCATCAAAAAAATTTGCAGAAAACTCAAATATTAGTAATCAAGAAGAATTACTAAGTCTAAAAAAACAAGCATCAAATAATCCTATTCAATTCTGGGAATCTTTTGCAAAATCTGAATTAGATTGGATTGAGCCATTTCAAACTGTATTAGATAACGAAAATGCACCCTTTTTTAAATGGTTCAAAGAAGGGAAACTCAATATTACATATAACTGCTTAGATAGACACATTAAGAGAGGGCTTGGAGGAAAGACTGCACTTATATGGGAAGGCGAACCAGGAGATAGCAAAAAATATACTTACGAAGAACTTCTAAAAGAGGTATGTAAAGCAGCTAATGCATTAAAAGCAATTGGTGTAAAAAAAGGAGATTTAGTATGTATTTATATGCCGATGATTCCTGAAGCGATGTTTGCGATGTTAGCTTGTGCAAGAATTGGCGCGCCTCATTCAGTTGTCTTCGGAGGATTTTCTTCAGAAGCTTTAAAAGATAGGTTAATTGATGGAAACGCCAGATTTATTATTACTGCTGATGGTGGCTTTAGAAAAGATAAGGTGATTGAGCTTAAGAAAGCAGTTGATGCGGCCATTGATAGTGGGGCAGATAAAGTTGTTGAAAAAGTAGTTGTTGTTCAAAGAACTAAAAAAAATATTTCTATGATTGATGATAGAGATTTCTGGTGGCACGAATTATTAAAAGATCAAAAAGATCAGTGCGAACCAGAAATAATGAATAGCGAAGATAGACTTTTTATTCTTTACACTTCAGGTTCTACTGGTAAACCAAAAGGTGTAGTTCACACTACGGGTGGTTACAATCTTTGGTCCCATTTGACATTTAAATGGATATTTGACTTAAAAGATGACGATATTTACTGGTGTACTGCTGATGTTGGTTGGATTACAGGTCATAGTTACATAGTTTATGGGCCTTTATCTAATGGTGCTACAACCTTAATGTATGAGGGAGTGCCAAGACCCTCAAATTTAGGGGCTTTTTGGGAAATAGTTCAGAAATATAAGGTTTCTATTTTTTATACTGCACCAACTGCAATAAGAGCATTTATGAAGTCTGGGCGTGAAATACCTGATAAATATAATTTGGAAAGTCTTAGACTTTTGGGTACAGTTGGAGAACCAATTAATCCTGAAGCATGGATGTGGTACAAGGATGTTATTGGTAAAGATAAATGCCCTATTGTTGATACTTGGTGGCAAACTGAGACTGGTGGTGTGATGATAAGTCCCTTGCCTGGAGTTGTTTCAACAAAGCCGGGATCGGCTACTTTCCCTCTGCCAGGAATCGAAGTCGAAATTGTCGATAAGAATGGAGATAAGGTTAAGGAGAACGAGGGTGGCTATTTAATTATTAAGAAACCTTGGCCAGGAATGATGAGAACAATTCACGGAAACTCAGAGAGATATTTGGAGAGTTATTGGGAATATATTACCTTTAAAGGAGAAAAAAATGTTTATTTTGCTGGAGATGGAGCACGCATTGATGAAGATGGATATATATGGATTATGGGAAGAGTTGATGATGTCATAAGTGTTTCAGGACATCGGTTAGGAACAATGGAAATAGAATCTGCTTTGGTAAGTCATAAATCAGTTGCAGAGTCTGCAGTCGTTGGCAAAAAAGATGATTTAAAAGGTGAAGTTATAGTCGCTTTTGTATCTTTAGAGAAAGATGTGAAAAGTTCTTCAGAATTAGTAGAGAATTTAAAGAATCATGTTGTCAATGAAATTGGAATTATCGCAAAGCCTGAAAAAATTATAATTTCTGACTCTCTTCCCAAAACACGTAGTGGAAAAATTATGAGACGAATTTTAAGATCTTTGGCTGCTGGAGAAAAAATTAGTGGTGATATTAGCACTCTTGAAGATAGTTCTGTTTTGGAAAAGCTGAAAGAATTATCCTAAATAGATTCATCAATTAAATTGGAAATTTTTTTTATAATATTTCTTTTGAATTCATCATCAGCCCAGTCTCCCAAGAAATTTTCTCTTATTCCTGCGCTTGCAATTATAGTATGAGTACCTTTTAGCATTACCCCCCTAGAATTATCTTCTTTTCTTGCTTTCAGACAAGAAAATAATTTATCTGTTTGATCTAATTTGTCTTGGTTGAATTTTATTAGGAAGTTATTTTTTTGATTATATGTTTTTTCAATTAATAGCAAAGTTCTTTCAGGACTTGGGCTAAATTCACTGTTGAATTCTAATTTTTTAGAAATTTGTTTCAATAATGGAATTGATTTGTTAGCACTAAAATTATTAAAACTAATGGATATGAATTTTTCGCAATTTCTTCCGCCATCAGGAGAAATTAAATGAAGTTTACAGCCTAGGCTATGACCAATTCTTATTGAAGGAATTGATGCCCCTATTCTCTTGGATAAAGATATTCGGCAATTCTTAAAATCTTTCCATGCTTTGATAGCAAGTTGTTGGTGATCAAATTGTGGTGTGTATTTATATGCATGTACTGCATAATTTTTATTAATTAAACTCTCTATGAATCTTCTATAAGTTAAATCTGGTTTAGAAGCTAAATAACTTCCACCAATAAATTCAACAATTTTTTTTGGATTTGAAGGCCAATAACAGAAATTGTTATATTGAAATTTTGTAAAAGTCATCTTTCATAAGCTAAAAATGTTTCAAAAAATATTTTCTAGACTGTTTTTTAATTTATATTAATTTAAAAGAAATATTTATTAAATGCGTCAAGATAAATGAAAGTATTTTGAGTTAATTGGAACTATTTAATAAAAAAGAATTAAATCAATTGGATTTTCTTCATGATCAAATTAACACCAATCCCTCTGAAGAGAGAGTAACGAATAAAAATAAAAAAATTGAAAAAATTTTAATTCTTGATACTGAAACAACAGGTTTAGACGAAAATAAAGATGAAGTGATAGAAATAGGTTGCATCTTATTTGATGTATCTTTTAAATGTGTACTTTCACAAGTTTCTTTTTTATTTCCAGTTAATAATAATGAAGCCGAACATGTAAATGGTATATCTGCAGAAGTAACTAATATCTCTCAACCATGGGAAGATGGATTGAATTTCTTTCTAAAACTTGTTGATTCTTCAGATTTCATCGTTGCTCATAATGTGGAGTTTGATAAGAAATGGTTTGGAAAAGGAAGATTGCCTAAGCTTAATAAGAAATGGATATGTAGTTTAGAGGATATTAATTGGTCTTTTCAAAAATCACTAAAAACAAGACCTTCAGTAACTGATCTAGCCTTATCTTTTTCAATACCAGTTTGGAATTTACATAGAGCTTTATCTGATTGCTTTTATATATCTGAGGTCTTCAAAAAATGCGACAACTTAGAGGCCCTTTTACTTAAAGCCACCGAACCAAGGTTTTTATACAAGGCTTTGGTTAGTTATGAAGATAGGTCTCTAGCTAAAAATGCTGGGTTCAGATGGAATAGTCCTGTCCAAGGAGCTTGGTCAAGAAAATTAACTACTGATGAGGCAAAAAATCTTGATTTTAGAGTTGAGATTTTGAATTAATATTCAATAAATTTTTGACTAAGAAAATATCTAGTGCATCTTACAAGGCATCCATTTATTACCCATTTTATGTGCTCCAATACATCCATATTTTGAAGCAGCCTTTTCAGCCTCTTGTTTAGTGTTAAATAGATCTGACATCATATTTTCCTTATTTGAATTTGAAATTTGTTTGGAATGATTATGATGATTTTTATGAGAATTAGGTGAATATTCCCATATCCCCATGGTAGTAACACCGGCAGAGATAATTCCCATCCCGACTACTGATAAATTGACTATTCCCATTGCGACTGCGCCAAAAGAAAATACACCCATTGGGACTACCCCTATACTTACTACTCCCATTGGAACTATTCCTATTGAAACTATACCAAGAGGTGCTATGCCAAAAGCAATTTTTTTGGGTTTTGTCCCGCAATGTTGATTCTCTTTACTTTTATTAATTCCCAATAGTTTTTCTAAATGTTAAATTAAAATTATCTCACAAAATAACCAATCAAAGATTAATTTCTAGATGAATTAAAAATTTTGAATTATTTTTTAGAACTTTGAATAACTTAAAAAATCTTAGAGGAACAGTAGATTTGCTGCCTGATCAATTAATAAAGTGGCAAAACGTTGAAAAAATTTTATTAGAGCAGCTTTCTAGAGCATCCATCAAAGAAATAAGAACACCAATATTGGAAATGACCGAATTATTTATAAGAGGAATTGGTGAAGGAACAGATGTTGTCAGTAAGGAAATGTATACATTTCTTGATAGGGGGGAGAGATCTTGCACTCTAAGACCTGAAGGAACAGCCTCAGTCGCACGAGCGTTAATACAAAACGGAATATCTTCTAATCCTCTGCAAAAACTTTGGTACATGGGTCCTATGTTTCGATACGAAAGACCTCAAGCAGGCAGGCAAAGACAGTTTCATCAATTAGGTGTTGAGTTTATAGGTCATGATTCAGTTAGAAGTGATGTTGAAATTATTGCTTTAGCTTGGGATATATTAGGCAAATTAGGAATAAAAGAACTCAATCTTGAAATAAATACTTTGGGCGATCTTAATGATAGATTAAATTTTCAAAAATCTTTTTTAAAATGGTTAGAAAAAAATAAAGATTCTCTAGATTTAGATTCTCAGAATAGAATTTCTAAAAACCCTTTGAGGATTTTGGACTCAAAGAATATTCAAACTAAAAAAGTTCTCGAAAATGCACCAAGATTATTTAATTTTTTATCTGAAAAAAGTCATAACAGATATTTAGACTTAAAAAGACAATTAGAGGTTTTAAAAATACCTTATGTAGAAAATTTTAATCTTGTAAGAGGTTTAGATTACTACACTCATACAGCTTTTGAAATTACTAGTGGGTCTTTGGGCTCCCAAGCTACAGTTTGCGGAGGAGGGAGATACGACGATTTAATAAAACAAATGGGAGGGCCAAACACTCCTGCAATTGGTTTCGCTATTGGTTTAGAAAGATTAATTTTACTCGCAGGAAAAGAGCTTGAAATTCCAAGAAATACTGATATCTATATCATTAATCAAGGCATAGTTGCTGAATCATTAGCAATGGATTTATCTAGAAAATTAAGAAATTACGATTTGTTAGTTGAGTTAGATTTAAGCGGAGCCTCATTCTCTAAGCAATTTAAAAAGGCAAATAAACTTAAATCTAAAAGTATTATTGTTATTGGTGATAATGAGGCAGTTAATGGGGAATTTATTATAAGGCTCTTTGATCAATCAGGTAATGGGAATGAAGAGGAGGTCATATCTTTTGAGAATGATATTAAATTAGAAAATTGGATAAACAATAACTTACTTATAAAGTGATGTTCTTGAAGATAGTGATAATTTTTCTTTTTATAATTATTTTTTTTAATTTAAGGAATTTTCTTAAATTAAATAGAAAACAAAAAGTTTTTAATTCTAAAAAAATAACAACTTTTAATAAAAAGAATCTTAATAATTGGATGAATTTAACTAAAAAAGAAAGATATAACTTAACAAAACAAGATTCTCTTAACTACATGGATAAAAGAAAACTTTTATTAGACGAAATTAGAAATGAATATAAGAAAATATCTAGAAAAAATTCTGAGGGGAACATTAAGAAAAAATAATTTTGGAAAATTACTGGACTTCTAATAAACCTATAAATGGATTAAGACATTTTGTTTTAGTAAGTGAGACTAAAGAAAAAGGAAATATTAGTTTTTTAATGGTTTCAGTCCTTGATTCTGAAATTAACTTAAAAACTACACAAGAAGAATTAATAAATAGTGGAGATTGGCAGAAGGGTTGGATCAATCTTTCAAAGCATCAATCGATTACAGAAGAATACGTTAACTATAAATCCATTAATCAAGGAAAGGGTATCGATGAGATATTCATTAATGAAGATTCTTTATTTAATATTTCTTAATTTGATATAAATCTTTCAAATCTTTTTTCTTTGTAAATACTAGGTTTTTTGTGACTTAATAATTATTTAAAAGTTTTACCCCTTTCAAAAAAATAAAATTAACGTTATCAAGGATTTATTATATTTACTTAATTCAATGTTAGGGGATATGTGGAGCTCATCTGAGTTGACCTCTGAAAAACTGGGAATAACTGAAATTAAACTTTCTTTTTTACGTGAAAATGGAATACTCAAGCCTGGGATTCATTGGAAAAGCTCTCCACTCGGTCAGAAAAAACCTTGGAAACCCAAAGCGCTTTACAATGTAAAAATGTGCAGAGAAATAATTAATAAATTTTATTCTGAAGAAAACTATAATATCGCAGCCTAAAAAATGATTTTATCCTGATTAATTTGAGAAAATATATAAAATATTCATTCGATTAGATTCTCATCCTTACACTCAATAAGAGTGTTTTGCAAAGTTGGATATAAGTTAATCATATTTATATATTGTTTCGATTTTCTGTAAGATTTTGCAGCCTTTTTGTAATGAACTTCAGATTTCATTTCTAGTGAAAATTTTCTAGAAGACTCTTGAGAAGTAGTCATAATATTAGATGTCTTATCCCATATTTAATAATTGTTTGAAAATGAGGCAACAACCTCCATGGTGTAATGAAACAAAACATCGTTTAATGTCAGCAAAATGAAATCTTTTTGACTTATTTGAATTTAAAAATACTGGTTTATTTGATAGAACTTATATCTCTGAGAATAATTTTTCTTCATTAAATCTACCTTCTTTACTCTTGTCTTGCCCTACGAATAATTTTTGTTTAGTAATAGTTAGGATTAATAACCTTTACAATTTTGTTATGAATTAAACTGTTTGGTGAAATATAAAGTATTCTCAAAACGTTTAAGCTAATCAATTCCTAAATGCAAACATATGGAAATCCAGATACTACCTATGGATGGTGGGCTGGTAATTCAGGTGTAGCAAATCGCTCAGGAAAATTCATTGCTGCTCATGTAGCTCATGCAGGATTAATTGTTTTCTGGGCGGGTGCATTCACCCTTTTTGAACTTTCACGATTTGACCCAAGCGTCCCAATGGGTCATCAACCTCTAATCGTTCTTCCTCACTTAGCAACTCTTGGGATAGGGTTTGATGCTAATGGTGTTGCGATGGGAGATACTAAACCTGTTCTAGCGATAGCAATAGTTCACTTAGTTTCTTCTATGGTTTTAGCAGCCGGAGGACTTTTACACTCTTTACTTCTTCCTGGAAATCTAGAAGATTCTGATGTAGCAAGAGCTAGAAAATTCAATATTGAATGGGATAATCCAGACAAATTGACATTTATTCTTGGTCACCATCTAATTATTCTTGGTTTCGCAGTTATTGCTTTTGTCGAATGGGCAAGAGTTCATGGAATTTATGATCCAGCTATTGGTTCTGTAAGACAGGTTGAGTATGAATTAAATTTGGCCAAAATTTGGAATCACCAAACAGACTTTTTGACTATTGATAGCCTTGAAGAAGTAATGGGAGGTCATGCTTTCCTTGCTTTCGTTGAGATTACTGGTGGTGCTTGGCATATTGCTACTAAGCAAGTTGGTGAATATACCAAATTCAAAGGTAAAGGACTTCTCTCTGCAGAAGCTGTTCTCTCATGGTCACTAGCTGGAATAGGCTGGATGGCTATTATTGCAGCTTTCTGGAGTGCAGCTAACACAACAGTTTATCCAACTGAATTCTTTGGTGAACCACTTGAATTGAAGTTTAGTATTTCGCCTTATTGGGTAGACACAGTTGATCTCCCTGATGGTGAGTACACTTCAAGGGCATGGTTAGCTAATGTTCATTACTATTTTGGATTCTTCTTTATTCAAGGTCATCTATGGCACGCTTTAAGAGCACTAGGCTTTGATTTCAAGAGAGTTACAAATGCTATCAGTAATATTGATAGTGCAACAGTTACTCTTAAAGATTAATCTTCAAATTTTCTTACTAATATCAAAAGGCTCCTCTTATGGGAGCCTTTTTTATTTGAAAAATTTTGTTTATTAATTTAGATTTAGAATTATATGTTTTTGAAATCATTGAATATTTTTTCGCTACAGAATAAAGATATTTTTTCAAATTCTCTATTGATAAGTTTTTTTGGATTGTTAATTATATTTTTTTTGTTGATTTTTGGAAGGAAATTTAAACTAGCTGTTCAACTCGAGAGATTTGGATTGCCGATAGCCGTCATATCAGGAATTTTAGGTATATCTATAGGCCCATTTGGTGCGATACACTTTTTACCAAAAGAAACAATAAATGTTTGGAGTAATTTTCCTACTCCTCTTTTATCATTAGTCTTCGCAACTTTAATGATGGGAAGACCTATACCGAATATAAATGGTTTAGTTAAACCGATTTTTAATCAATTTCTTTTAGCTCTTTCACTAGGTTTCGGACAATTTTTTGTCGGCGGCCTTGTTGTTAAATATTTTCTGCCTCCATCTATGGACGCAAATCCTCTAATGGGTTGTTTAATAGAGGTAGGTTTTGAGGGCGGTCATGGAGCCGCATCAATAATCGGTGAAAGTTTTAATAAACTAGGTTTCCCAAATGGTTTAGATCTTGGTTTGGCTATGGCAACAATGGGTCTTTTATCCTCTTCAATATTGGGTAGCATATTTATCTTTATTGGTAGAACTTTAGGCCTTTCAGATACTGAGGAAATTCTTGAACAGAAAGATACTTTAAATGGAAAAAATAAGATTAGAATTTTTGCAGATTTTAGAATTTTTATAATAAATCTTGGATTCTCTGGTTTGGCAATTTCTTTTGGTGTTTTGCTTCTTAAATTTTTAAGGTATATTTCAAGTCCTTTTGGTGATTTTTCGAAGGAAATTATTTTTTCACTACCAGTATTCCCTTTTATTCTTATAGGTTCGCTTCTTATTAGATATATTTTAGAAAAAACCAAAAATACAGAATTTATTTCAAATATTCTGCAAAGGGAGATTGGTATTTTATCAACGGACTTATTGATTTTTACAGCTATGGCGAGTTTAGATATTGCAGTTGTTTTTGATAATTGGATACTTATTTTAGTATTTACTATTTTCGGTTTATTTTGGAATTTAATCTGCATTGCTTATTTCGCATACTTTATTTTTGATGATTATTGGTTTGAAAAAAGTTTGATAGAGTTTGGGAATTCTACTGGTGTAGTAGCTTCTGGGTTACTTCTTTTAAGGCTTGCAGATCCTAAAAATATTTCTAAGACTTTACCAATTTTTACGTCAAAACAGCTATTTGCTCAATTAATTCTTTCTGGGGGACTATTCACAGTTCTTGCACCATTAATGATTTCTAAAATTGGGTTAGATTATTGGACAGAAATTTGTGCCTTAATTACATTCGCAATTCTTTCTATCGCATTGATTCTTAACAAAGTAGAGATGAAAAAGTTTCAATAAGAACTCTAGAATGGTAAAAAGCATAAATTTTTTATTTTAATGTCATTTACACCCTACGATATTCCGCCTCAAGAAAATAAAGGTAAGTGGTTTAGGAGTCATTTACTTGGAAGGGAAATAGAACTTGGTGAATTGTATAGTCTTGGATCAAATGATTTAGATTTGCTTATGGCGGAGACCGCAGAAATCAGAAGTGATCTTGATTTTAAGGAAAAAAATATAGGCAAATTTAGGACCGCAGGTTATTTTTTGGAGTTAGCAAGAATAATTGAGAAAAGAAAGTTGTTAGAAAGTTAATTAGATGGAAAATAATTCTTTCTAGAATTTGGTTCCCATAATTCGTATTTATACATTAACGACTTAAATTCTCTATTTTTCTCAAACGAATCTAACCAGCTTTTTATT
The DNA here is from genome assembly GCA_902591275.1 of uncultured Prochlorococcus sp. Lineage (GTDB taxonomy): Bacteria > Cyanobacteriota > Cyanobacteriia > PCC-6307 > Cyanobiaceae > Prochlorococcus_A. The sequence goes on from CACJAC010000006.1 coordinate 38,737, forward strand.
GATGATTCAAAATAATTTGTTCTTTTTTGACTTTCACAAGCGATTCTGAATTGTCTTACAAAAGGCCAAATAGACCAATCAGCGATTGTTGGGCTATCTCCAAAAAAGTATTTTTTTTCGGCAAGAAGTTCGTTCCATCTCTTTATAAATTTAATCGCATTTGTGAAATGAAATTCTTGATCACTATCTTTATATCTTGTGGCATATTTAAATCGATCTAAATGATATTTGAATACGTTATCGTTTTCATTAATTATTTCAAAAATATCTTCCTTTTTGTTCTCAGGTAAATAAATTAATTTGACGTTTTCCTTTTTCGACTCTGAGAGAGCCCATAGGATGATTTCAAGACTTTCTTCAATAACTTCACTATTTTTTTTTATAAGAATTGGCACCGTTTTCGTCTTTGAATTATTTAAAAAATCTAGAGGTTTATTTTTTAAATCAATTTCTCTTATCTCTACTTTTATTTCGCAAATTAATAGGGCCCATCTTGCACGAATTGCATATGGACATCTTCGAAATGAATATAAAATATCGTTTTTCATATTGTAAAAACTTTTAATTTCCCTAATTCTTTTAGTATTATCTAAGTAGGAACAGTATTAATTTTACAACGCAAATGTCGGGATATGTTTACCTTATTAGAGTAGGAGACCTTTATAGGATTGGGAAAACGGATAATCTTGAAAAGAAAATTAAAAAATTAAAGCCAGATGAATTATTAACATCAATTATGACTAAGGAGCCAGAAACTCTTGAAGCAAGATTACTAAGAAAATATAAGTCGCAAAGAGTTCCTGAAACTGGTTATTTAAAGCTTTCTAAAAGACAAATTAGAGAATGTAAAAAGCAATTTGAATTAAAGGGTAGCTTACCTCACACTTTAGATGCTGAAGTTTCTATAACTCTATTTGCATCTTTTTTATTGTTTTCATTAGGTTCTTTTATTTTTAATTATTTAAATTTTGGATTTTTAAGATCTATATCTTATTCTTTCGGAATGGCATCTCTACCAATGGTTATATTATTTATCACAGGTAGTTTTGGCGGATACTTTTCTGAAGATTTATCTCTTTTTTCATTGTTAACTAATCGAATAAAAGGTTTATTTATTGCAATTGCAATGCTTTCAATGGCTTACTTAATTTTTAATTTAGGTTAAATTTCATAGTTACAATTTAAGGCGATTTCAAATGGAACTGATTGGGTAGGTAACTTAAGAATAGTTGAGCATATTTCAGCAATATCTTGAGGTTGTGTCATGCTTGATTTGTCTAGAGAAGAGATATTTTGGGCCATTTTTGTATTAACCCAGCTTGGGCAAATTGCAGTAATTCTTATATTTTTATCCCAACCTTTATTTTTCATAGTTTGGCATAATCCCATCAAAGCAAACTTTGAAGAAGAATAAGCGGCTAAATCACCTTTGGATCTTTTCCCACTCATTGAAACTAAAACAATAATTCTTCCTCTTCCAGAGGTACATAAATGATCCCAAGAAAGCCTACATAAATACCAAATTGCCAAAAAATTTATATTTAATGTATTTAAAATATCTTCTTCATCACCATCTTTGTATAAGAAAGGAACTTTCGATAATACTCCAGAACAATTTATTACTGAATCAAATCCTCCAAATTCATCTAAGGTATTCTTTATCCAATTTTCGGCTGTAATTTTTTTTAAAGCATCATAGTGGTTGATTATAATTTTCCCTTCTGGCCATTTTTTTGGATCAATAGCGCTTCCTTTTAATGATTCTAAATCTCTTATGCCAACGCTAATTCTATTGCCTTCTTTTAATTCTTTATGTGCAATATTTAGTCCTATACCTCTACTGGCTCCACTTATTAATATGGTTCTCATTTTTAAACTATATGTTTGGAAATATTATCCTAAGTAACATTTTAAATTCTCTTCCATGCATAATCATAAGACCTTTCTTTACACTCCATGGAGCCTTTATAAACATTACGCACATAGCATATACAATCTCTTTTAAAGAAAGAGTATCAGTTAGAAACCCATACCATTGATTTTTAGGTAGTTGGAAAAAACTGCCAAAAAATTCTCTCAATAGTTTCTCATCAAACCTCATGAGTTTTTCTAATCCAAATTGGTAAAGTGATTTCTTCCTAATTAATTCTTTTGACCATAAAGTTTCCCAACCTTTTCTAGCAATATGATAGGTACTTAGATTTTTGTTTTTAATTGCTTCTGAGACTGCCTTTGCGACAAGTGGAGCTCTTCTTAAAACATTACCAATTAAATATCCAGATGCAGGATGCACCATTGAAGCAGCACCACCATATCCAAGTATTTGTTGTTTGAAATCTGGGATTGGCATATTCATAGGAAGAAATAAGCCAAGCTCTTCGTGCTGCATGCTTGTGATTGATATATTTCGATAAGAAAGCCTCTTCTCTAGTCTCTCTTTTAAATTTTCCATTGTTAGAGGATTTACCAAACCAAGAGATGTCTCTTCAAGAAAATATTTCCCATCCCCCATATCCATGGCATAAAGAAAAGTTGGAGGTTCTTTTTTTTGCTCATCGTTAAGATGATCATTTCTATAGTCCATTAATACAAACTGCCCTTTCTTAAGTGGAGGTTTACTAAAATTACCTACTATCCCATAACAAGTTTGGACTGCCAAAGGACCACAGGATTTTAATTTAAGAAAAACAGGATCATACCCTGTTGCATCTACTACTAATCTTGCAGAGTAAGTTTTGCCATCTTTTGTAGTTACTATACTTTTGTATTTTTCAAAATGTATTTTGTTTGCAAAGCCTTGATGCCATTTAATAAAAGACTTATTACATTCTTTAAACCAATAATTGTGTAGTTTCTTCTTATCAAATAGTCCATAATCTAGTGAATGTTCCGTGGCTTTATTCTCGTCGTCCTGCTCTTCTAAAGCGCCATGCCCAAAAAAACTTACAGTATTTTTCCATCTATATTCAAGTAAATCCTGAAGCCCGAGTTGATCAACTTCTTTCCCCCAAATGCCATATGTATTTGGCCAAGGTTCATCTGGTCCATTTGGAGAAAGCACTTCAACATCTAATTTTTCCTTCCCTAAAGCTGAGGCAATAGCCATACCCGCAGGCCCTGCACCCAAAACAAGAACATCTGGCATATTTTCTTTTGACATTAAATATAAATCTTATGATTAAAGAAATTTATGGAACAAATTATTGCTTCTGAACCCAGGATTATATTTTTCATCCAATGCTTATAATGAGAGTAGATTAATAATAATCAAATTACTCAAATACTAGCGACTAAGTTTTCAGTGTTTTAACAATAATTTATAAGATTACAAAATAAAAAAAACTTTATTTATTTTTTTATCATAAAAAAAATATAGGAATTTAAATGATTAAAAATAAAAATATTTTAATTACTGGAGGTAATTCAGGAATAGGGTTTTTTGCCATTATTAATTTACTTAAGACGAAAAATATTTTATATGTTGTAATAAAAAACAAATTTAGAAAGAATGAATTTCTCAGAAAAATCGAGAAACATTTTGATAAAAATTACCTTAGTAAATTTTTAATTATTATTGAAAATTGTGATCTTTCAGATCTAGAGAATATTAAAAAAATTAAAGATTACTTTATTATTAAAAAGATTTTTTTAGATGTGCTTGTTTTAAATGCAGGATTACAATATACAGGCTCTTTTTACCCTAAAGTATCAAGACAAGGCATAGAACTAACTTTTGCAGTAAATCATCTTGCACATTTTTACTTGGTAAATGTCCTAAAAGATTTTATTAGAGATAAAGAAGAATCTAGAATCATTATTACATCATCAGATGTACACGACCCCAAAAGTTCAGGTGGCAATATAGGAAAGAAAGCGGGACTTAATAACTTAGTTAATTTGAGAAAAAAAATAACTGGGCAATTTATAAATTTTAATGCTGATGAAGCTTATAAAAATAGTAAGTTGTGTAATATTTTGTTTGCTAAAGAACTTGAAAAAAAATTAAAAACTTCCTCGAGTAAAATTTCTGTAATTACTTGGGCTCCTGGTCTAGTAATACCAAATGATGATCTTGGTTTTTTTAGATACAGTAAGCGTTTTAATCTCTTTGGATATTTAATTTTTTCTAAAGCTGCAAAAAATATTTTAGGAATTTCTGAAAGTATAGAAAATGCTGGTAGGATACTTTCTGAAATTGTGTTTGATTCAAATTTAAATAATATTGGTTACGTTCATTTAAGTAATAAACTTATATCTTTTAAAAAACATAAATTGGTTGAAAGTAATGTTAGTGATGAGGCAAATAATTCTGAGTTGGCTTCAAAACTCTGGATTTTAAGTGAAGAGATTTGTAGATCATTTGGTTTTGTTACTTTCAATATTTAAGGTTTGTGTTGGGAATGCAAATTCTATATTATTAACCGCAAATTCCTCAATAATTCTTAAATTTATGGATTGTTGAGCTTCCATTGCAGCGAGATAATTATTTGTTGGGATGTAATAAACAAGTTCGAAATTAAGACTGAAGTCACCAAAATCTGTAAAATGGCATCTATCAAAAGAAGCATCTTTTGTCTCTTCAACTATTTTTTTAATTATTATTGGAATCAATTTCATAAGTTTTGGAGAAGTTTCATAAACAACTCCCAATTTATGTACTAACCTCCTTTTTTCCATTTGTGCGTAATTTGAAATTATTCCATTTGTTAGGGCGCTGTTGCTCATTACTATTACTTCTCCATTAATACTTCTTATCCTTGAGGATCGTACTCCCACTCTCTCAACCATTCCGAGGACTCCATCAGATTTTATAAACTCACCTTTTTGAAAAGGTTTATCAAGCAAAATTGTTATATATTCAAAAAATTCCTGAACTGGATCTTTCAAAGCTAATCCTGCTCCAATTCCTCCTGCACTTAGTAAAGCCCAAATAGCAGTCATTTGAACACCTATATTTTGTAAGAAAAATATTGAGCCAATAGTCCATGTTAATGCTTTTATCAATGGAGTTAGTGAAGATACCATTGAACTAATTGAGGAATCATTAATTTTCGAGGTCGAGTCTGTTAAAGATCTTATTAAAACTTTGTTGAGAGCTTTTATGATGATTATTAATATAAATAATTTCAGAATATTCAATAAGACAGATATGAAAGTTATTTCATCAGCAAAAAAATAGTCAATTGAAAAATAAAAAGAGAGGAGGAAACCTATAGGTTTTATAATTCCAGAGATCACCTCAAAAATAAAATCATCGAAATTTGTCTTTGTTCTTTTGGAAATTTTTTTAAAAAATATTTTTGAAAGTTTAGAAATTATTATCGATAATAAAGTTCCAATAAAAAAAATAGATATTGCCAGAAGGAAGTTTTCAGTAACTAATTTCATATTAAAATAAACCTAAAAATTTATCTCTAATAAAATTTTAAATTATCTCTAAACAACAAACCAGTCTTTATTTTTCTTTAACTAATTATTATATTTCTAACTTCTTTGAATTCTTTTCTATCCGCAGTTTTGCATAATTCAAAAATTATTGATTCAGTGGTTGTTAAGATCGCACCACCATTAGTCATTCTTTGTAATGCTATTTCATGATCTACCCTATTTCGACTTCCCATGGCATCTGATATGAGAATAACTTCAAATCCTTTTTGTAAACAATCTAAGACTGTTTGTTGAATACAAATATGCGTTTCTATCCCACAAACTATTAAATTAGTAATTTTCCTATCTTTAAGTTCTTTTAAAAATTCTTCTAATTTAGCTAGGCTGAATTCCATTTTTTCAAACTTTCTAAATCCTGCTATGGGGGATAATTCAGGTATCGTTGCCCCCAATTTAATTGGGTTTTGTTCAGATATAAATATGTTTTCTTCTAAAATTTGGTAAGCATTTATTAGCTTTTTGATGTTTTTGATTATTGAATCCTTATTAAAAATTGGTCTTATTATTTTTTCCTGAATATCAATAATTAGCAAGGCGTTTACTTTCGATGATAATTTATCTGAAGAGATTTCTTGATCATTCATCATTTAAATATAAAGATACATTTAACATAATATTTTGAAGAACTTTAGTAAACATTTTAAATCAATTAAGTTGTTTTACTCTCATCAAGAGTTATTATTGAGAATAGACATAGGCTGATTTTGTCATTATCCTCGCAATACAATGTCATTACATCTCCTTTTGGTGATGGTTTACATAAAGATGGGAAGAGGTTAACTCCTCAGAGACTTAAGGTTCTTAATTTATTTGAAAATATTGGATCTGGAAAGCATCTTAGTGCTGAAGAGGTTCATGAAAAGTTAGTTAAAACAAGCTCCAAAGTTTCACTAGCAACAATTTATAGAACTTTAAGACTTTTAGTACAAATGGGTTTGCTTCATGAATTAGAACTCAGTGAGGGTGGACACAGATATGAATTGCTTAGTAACGACACACCGGACCATCATCATTTGATTTGTATTAGGTGTGGAAGAACAGAAGAATTCGAAAATGACGAGGTTTTAGAAGCAGGCAAAGTTGCTGCAAAAGTTAATGGTTTTAAACTAATTGAATCGTCTTTAAATGTAAGAGCTATTTGTCCTAATTGCATTTAGCAGGTTTTAACTTAAAGTCCCTCCACAACTTGAACCTGCACCTGCAGTGCAAGCAAAACAATGTTCTTTTACAGCTACCCCGTAGTCAAAAGTAAATGATTCATCCAATAGATCAAAAAGTGTCTTTGGTCCTTTATTCTCTCGGAAATTTATCTGTTGGTTAAAGTCACAATCATAAATTTCTCCTAGCCAATTTACGCTAATTGTCTTTTTACACATAAGATTTTCTAAATTTTTTTTATTAAAATTTTCTTTTAGTAATTTGTAATAAGTATTTAGTTTCCCTTCTCTTCTAAGAGATTCTTCATATCTATTTATTGGCATATTAGTTATTGTGTATAAATTATTAAAAAAGATATTATATTTTTCGTATAGTATTTTTTTATAATCCTTCTCCAAGATTTCCTGTGAAGGAGGAAGAATTGGGCTTACAGGATTGTAAACAAGGTTTAACTGTAATCCATTTTCTTTCTTTCCATATCCTAAATCATTAAGAATTTTTATGGCATTAATACTTTTTTCAAAAACCCCAAAACCCCTTTGAAAATCAACGTTATTTTTTTCATAACACGGCAGCGAAGCAGTAACTATGACTTTATTTTTTGCAAGAAACTGAGGAAGATCTTCATAACCTTCTTCAAAGAAAATTGTCAAATTGCACCTATCAATAATATCAACTTGTTTTGTGCTCAAACTGTTTATTAGCTTTTTAAATTCTGGGTGAAGCTCTGGCGCGCCACCTGTAATATCTAAAGTCTTGATTTTGTATTTTTCAATTATCTTTGGAATAAGAGATATCATTTCACTGGACATCTTTTCAGTCCTTAGAGGACTCGAATTGACATGACAATGCTTACAAGCCTGATTGCATTTATAACCTATGTTAATTTGCAATGTTTCTATAGGTTCTTTATATATTGAGGGGAATTTTTCTTTCATGAATCTATTATTTATAAATTGTCATTCGAAAATTAAAAAGTCAACTATTTTTTCTGAAGTTTGATCTCTTACTAGCAAGTTCAATAAACCAACTTATGTATTCTTTGGGACCATTTTTAAAAACCATATCAAACTTTAAGTTGTCATGAACATCACTGATCCCTATAAAACCAGTGTTTTTTGTAGAAGGTCTTTCAACTTCACCAGAACTACTATCTACAAAAATTATTTTATTCTTAATCCCAAATTCATGACCTAATATTTGTATTAATTCTAGAAAAGACCTGTCACTGCCTCCTCTTGAATAACTTTTTTCACCATTATTTTTTTTTGACGTGACTGTGTCACCAACTCCTACAATCAAAGGCATATCTTCTTTTTGAATAGTTCTTTTGCATAAATCAATTTTTTCCGTAATAGAATTCGGAGAGTTTTTAAAATTAAAATTTCTTCCAAAAGGAGCTTTGCCAGTTTTATACGCAATAAATTTATTTAAAAGAAATAAAACTCCAGAATCTTTAACTGCTCCTTTAATAAGTAATTGTATGTCTGTTGATCCGATATCATCTTGAGAAGAAAGTTTAATTGTTTCTCTACCATTTTTATTACCCAAATTTGGTGAAATATGAAGGAAAAATGAGTTTTTGAGGTCTTCGGATTCAGCTTTTAAAATGATTTCATTCATCATTTTTTCAAAACTAATTTGAATAAGCTTTCTTTTCTCAGAATCTTCATGAACTAAATCAAATAGACTATTGAAATTAATCGTTGGTGAGAAGCGTGTTTCACATATTGATTTTACTGCGTGAAAATTGATATCCTCTTGGCTAAGTTCAGGAAAAATATTCTTAACTATATAATTAAATTTTGGTCTTATTAAACTAGGTACTTTAGATAAAAACCTTAGTTCTTTTTCTGAGACTCCTTCAAAACTTATTTCACCATTACTGTCTTGATACTCTACTCCACAGGCAGCTAAACCTCTTAAATATAGTTCTTTGTTTTTAGGCTCAGTAGTGCTCCTTAAACTCCTCTCTATTATTCTGTTAACTCCTCTTGGACCTTCATGTTCCCCGCAAGTTAATACAAAGAATTCCTCCGCAAATTCTTTTACTGCATAGATATATTTTGATTCTAATTCTCTAGTCATAGGATCTTTAACTAAAGGGATACAGACTCCGTCAATGTCTTGAATAAATAAGATATTTTTAGAAGAAATTAATTGTTTTTGTTCATTTAAATTACTTGCCATATATTCCATATTTATAATTATTTTTCTTTGAATGACCACTTTCTCAGAAATTATAAATTAAAAAACTCAATATTTTCAATAAATAATTTGCTATGGTCAGAAATTGCTTTAATGTAGAAAAATGTTGGTATGGGTAAGAAATTAAAAAAATTATCAAGAGTTTCCAAAAATGAAGAATAATTTCGTAGAAAACATCAAAGATGAAAAATATTTTTATTCATTGATTGAAGGTATAGATAATAGCAAAGTTGGATTTTACAGTGTTGGTTTATACCCTGCATCACTAGCATACAACTGTGCTATGCATGGAAAATCAAATAATATTCTCTTGGCTCCTAGAGAAGATAGAGATTTGTTAGGTGCTTTCTCAAATGATGTTATTTCTGATATGGATAATGAGATTATTGAAAAGATTAAGAGAATGGGAAATTATTCTTCAGAGGGAAAAATAAAGTCTTTTGATCTAAAAGATCTTCTCTTGAAATGTGAGATAGTGATTCTTGCTTCAAATAGTAATCACATACAAGATGATGTTAAAAATGCTTTAGAACTCAGAAAAAGTTTAAAAAGAGAAAATGTGGTTCTTGGCTGTCTAGTCGGTTCTTTTTGTATTGATAATAAAAATAAAAACCCTTTTATTCTTTGTAATAAATATCCAAAATTAGCTTTTTTTACAGGATTTCATCGTCATGGAGCTTTACGAAATCCTAATGATAGTTTTACTGCAAATTTCTGCCACCCTGATGCGCTAACAGCATTAATAGGAGCACGCATTTTGAATCAATTATCACCGAAAATTCAAGTTTCTCCTGGTGTTCATAATATTGAATGTCAATATATAAAATCAATAAAAAATATCTCATCAATATTTGCAGGTTTTGTAAATAACTTTCATTCCGATAAGCCAGGAATGCTGCCTACCATTAATACGATTTTGTTAACTCAATGTTTAGATCAGTCCGCATCAGTATCAATAAAAGTTAGAAAAGAAAATAAATTAGAGAATAAAAATCTCTCATTAAAAGAACTTGGTTATGGTGAAGAAATAATTAGTGCCAGGGAAATAATTAATGATAAATTTTGTGAAAAAGGAGATTATACTTTTTCTCAATTAAATGCTGTTAAGGCTGATGTCTTAGGGAGTATGACTCTACCAACTGAAGGGAAACCAACACGGAATTTTCAAGCAGGACAAGTTTTATCAGATATGCTTTTGCAACTCAATAGATGTCCAAAAGATGTCTCAGAATTTGTAAATTGGTGTAATAAATACTCTCTCAGTCAAGGAGGTTTAGAGGGTCTAAAATCTTTAAAATTTTGGCCAGATATTTATAAAGAATTCAAAATTAAAAACAACAATTGTTCAATGATTAATCTGATTTATTTATGCTTAAATGCTAATTCAGAAGAAAAAAAAGAAATTTATAAGGTTTTAATTAGTTCAGAAGAAATCACTAATTTTTGCCAAGAATCTGTGAAATCTGAATTATCTTTAGAACTAAATGAAAAATTAAAAGGAGATTATCTTTTTGATGATATTGAAAACTTTTACAAGAAATTATTTATTGACAAAGAACAAGACTCCCTTAAAACAAATAAATATACTAATCAAATTTCTAAAAAAATTCCTAGTTATATCAATGTATTGAAAATTATTAATAAATATTTTAATAATTAATTATTTTTTTAATCTGTTAGATATCAAAGTTCTTAATTTATTTACTAATATTGTTTGCAGGGTTAGAATTATTATGGTTTAAAAGGTTTTTTTTGAAAAAGGAATTAACTCATCGTTCTCATGAACTTAAAGCTCTTGGCTGGAATCAAGAAGACTTAACAAGATACGAAGATTTATGGGACTACAGTCAAAGATGGGGATTAATAAATTTAGAGAGAGAAGACAGACAGTTTTTAAAGAAGGCAGAAAAGTTACTCCCAAAGATCCAAAATAAAAAAATATCCGTTAAAAAATCTATTGAAGAAAAATCTTATTATCTATGGTTAAATTTTTACCTCGATGAAATTAATATTTTTAGTAATTCTAATCTTCCAAAAAATAAATATGGTGTTTGGACAATCTTAATTGAAGAGGAAATAAAACTTCTTAAGGAATTACAACCAGTTATGGGTCTTCCAGATACTTTAAAAGCTAAGAATCTATTTGAAAATAGAAAAGAGCTTATAAATAAAGCTTTTAGCGAATTTGGTGCTAAGAACAATGATAAGTGTTTAAATTTTGATAAGGTTCTTAACAACTCTGAAAAAGATGTAGGTAAGAATTGGAAATCAATTACTGAAAAAGATCCTGAGGCTAATAAAACTTTTCCCATAATTGATTTTGCAAATATTGAGAAACTTAGATCTGCGATAAAAGAGGATTTCAGTTTGTATATGAAAGATAATTACCCCTCATTAAAAAAGGATTTATAAATATTTATCTTTTTTTTGTTTTTTTTTGGGACTTTTCTAAGTTAAATAGATAATAGGATTATAAAAAAATTTTGAGCAACCAAAAGTTCGAGACACTTCAGTTACATGCAGGCCAAGTTCCTGATCCAACTACAAATTCTAGAGCAGTACCCATTTATCAAACAAGTTCCTATGTCTTTGATAATGCAGAGCATGGAGCTAATCTTTTTGGATTAAAAGAATTTGGGAATATTTATACTCGACTTATGAACCCCACCACAGATGTCTTCGAAAAAAGAATGGCAGCTTTGGAGGGAGGAATGGCAGCACTTGCAACATCCTCTGGTCAAGCTGCTCAATTCTTGGCAATCGTAAACTGCATGACAGCAGGGGATAATTTTGTCTCTACATCTTTTCTATATGGTGGGACCTACAATCAATTTAAAGTGCAATTTCCAAGATTAGGAATAGAAGTTAAATTTGCAGATGGTGATAGCATCGATAGTTTTAGAAATAAAATTGATGAAAAAACCAAAGCAATATATGTCGAATCAATGGGAAATCCACGGTTCAACATTCCAGATTTTGATGGACTTTCTGCTTTGGCGAAGGAAAATGGAATTCCTTTAATAGTTGATAATACCCTTGGTGCAGGTGGTGCTTTAATAAGACCAATTGATTTTGGAGCCGATGTTGTTGTAGAAAGTGCAACCAAATGGATCGGTGGACATGGAACAAGTATCGGAGGGGTTATTGTTGATGCCGGAACCTTTGATTGGGGAAATGGTAAATTCCCACTAATGAGTGAGCCAAGCGCTGCTTATCATGGGCTCGTTCATTGGGACGCTTTTGGTTTCGGTAGTGATATCTGTAAATCTTTGGGAGTACCTGATAATAGAAATATAGCTTTTGCGTTAAGAGCAAGACTTGAATGCCTGAGAGACTGGGGATCAGCTCAAAGTCCTTTTAATTCGTTTTTGTTATTGCAGGGTCTGGAAACTCTAAGTTTAAGAATAGAAAGACAAACTTCTAATGCTCTCGAATTAGCAAAATGGTTAGATTCTAATTCTAATGTAAGTAGTGTTAATTACCCAGGTCTTGAATCTGATCCATATTACTTAAGTGCCAAAAAATACACTACTGGAAGGGGAATGGGTTGCATGCTTATGTTCTCTCTTAATGGGGGTTATGAAAATGCAGTAAAATTTATTGATTCCTTAAAATTAGCAAGCCACCTTGCTAATGTAGGTGATTCAAAAACATTAGTAATTCATCCTGCTTCAACAACTCATCAGCAATTATCTGAAGAAGAACAATTATCTGCAGGTGTTACTCCCACGATGGTAAGAGTTTCTGTAGGAATTGAGCATATTGATGATATAAAAGCAGATTTCGAACAAGCACTTTCACAAATCACATAGGAAAGGAGATTTATTGGCTTTAATAATTCCTAGTAACTATCACAAGATTAGTGATGTTGAGAAAAATCATATATCTTGGATCGAACCAGAATTGGCAAAAAGACAGGATATACGTCCTCTTAGGATTGGTATTTTAAATATCATGCCTCTTGGTAAGCAGTATGAATTTAACTTACTACATCCACTTGGTTTATCTCCTCTTCAAATTGAGCCAGTTTGGATAAAGCTTGAAACTCACTCTTATAAAACATGGGATCTTAATCATCTAAATAATCTATACATAACTTGGGAAGAAGCAAATAATCCAGAACCGTTAGATGGAATCATTATTACTGGAGCACCTATTGAGCAGCTAGCCTTTGAGGAGGTTAAGTATTGGGATGAATTTGTGAAAATTGTAAATGAAGCAAGAAATTCTTGTGCGAGTACTCTTGGATTATGTTGGGCGGGCTTTGCGCTGGCTTATTTAGCAGGGGTTGATAAGCAAGTTTTTGATAGGAAATTATTTGGGGTATTCCCTTTAAAAAGTCTTGTTCCTGGACACCCTTTGATGGGTACACAAGATGATGAATTTATTTGTCCTCAAAGTAGATTTGCTGGATTACCAGATTTGGAAATGGAGAAGGCCCAAAAAGAAGGGAAATTAAATTTGTTGGCTTATGGAGAAAACGTTGGATATACAATATTTGAATCTAATGATCAAAAACAACTTATGCATTTAGGTCATCCTGAGTATACGGTGCATAGAATTATTAGTGAAATTGAAAGAGACAAAGAAAAGGGAGATGTTCCTCCACCTGAAAATTTTGATCTAAATAGTTCAAAAACCACTTGGAGATCTCATAGGAATTTGCTTTTTCAGCAATGGCTTTGGTTTTGTTATCAACAAGTTAGTCTTAATTAACTTTTTTCAATGAGCACTTTCTAAACCACCTAGTTTTTCAAATAGGTTAAGACTTTCTTTATTTAACCCTACAATTTCAACTTTAGAACCACCATTCTGGAATTTTCTAATAATTTGCTCAAGTGCAACAACGCCACTTTGATCCCAAATATGAGCTAAAGACATGTCAATTACAATATTTTCAGGATGTTCATGAATATCAAATCCTTGTAAAAAATAAATTTTACTTACAAAAAATAATTGTCCTTTTACTTTGTAGGTAGTTAAATTATTTTCTTTTACTCTTGAGACAGTTATAACTTTTGCAACTTTTCTGCTGAAAAGAATTGCAGCTAATGCAACTCCTGCAATAACTCCAAGTGCAAGATTATGAGGTTTTGTAAGCATAGTAACTGCGAAAGTCATAAGCATGACTGCAGTATCGCTTTTAGGTATCTTTCTAATATTTTTTAATCCATTTATATCTGCTGTACTTATTGCGATCGTTATCATAATTGCTACTAAAGCAGCCATTGGGATTGCTCCAATCCAAGACTTCAAGAGGATAATCATAATTAGTAGAGAAATACCTGAAGAGAAGGTTGATAATCTAGATTTACCACCATTTTCAGCATTCATAACAGATTGCCCAACTAAGGCACATCCTGCCATTCCACCGAATAAGGATGCCACAATATTTGCGATTCCTTGTCCTCTTGCTTCTTTATTTTTATTAGAACTTGTATCAGTTACATCGTCTAAAATATCTTGAGTTAAAAAGGTTTCCATTAAACCCACGAGAGATATCGCAAGTGAAGTCGGTAAAATTATCCCTAATGTTTCAAGACTAAAAGGTACTTTCCCATTTTCTATTGATCCAAAAGGAAGAGAAATATTTGGTAATCCATCAGGTAATTTACCCAAATCGCTAACTGTTGGGACATCTAAA
>CACJAC010000007.1 GCA_902591275.1 uncultured Prochlorococcus sp.
ATTTTTATCTGACTCATTACTTGAGCTAGACGATCATGAGAGGCCATGATAGAAAAATTATTTTTTGATTTATAGAACATTAGATTAGTATCATCGGAAATTAATTTTATAGACTCTTCACAAAATCCTTTTGGACAATTAATCCCTGTGCCGACTGCAGTTCCTCCCAGAGGTAAGAAATACAATTCATTCAAACTCATAATAATTGCATTCTCAGCATCTTTAAGTTGCTCTGACCATCCTGATATTTCTTGCCCAAAAGTAAGGGGAACTGCATCTTGAAAATGGGTTCTTCCTATCTTTATAAGGTATTTCCATTCTTCACTTTTTTTATCAAGGATCATAGTAAGTTCCCTGATCGTTGGGACTAAATTTTTGATTATTTCATTAACAACAGATATTTGAATAGCGGCAGGAAAAGTGTCATTAGTTGACTGAGATTTATTTACATCATCATTCGGATGAATTGGTTGATGGCAACCAAGCTCTGAATTGGTTTTTAAAGCTGCAATATTTGAAATTACCTCATTAACATTCATATTTGTTTGCGTACCACTACCTGTTTGCCAAACCTTTAAGGGAAACTGTGAATCGTGAAGCCCATCAAGTATTTCCGTACA
The DNA here is from genome assembly GCA_902591275.1 of uncultured Prochlorococcus sp. GTDB lineage: Bacteria > Cyanobacteriota > Cyanobacteriia > PCC-6307 > Cyanobiaceae > Prochlorococcus_A. The sequence goes on from CACJAC010000007.1 coordinate 621, forward strand.
TGCCTCTACAATTAAATCTTTTTTCCTTTTATCTATTAAACCTAAATTGAAATTCGCAATTGAAGCAGCTTTTTTTATGAGGGTGAGTGAATAAATTAACTCAATTGGAATTAATTCTTCTCCAATAGAAAAATTTATTATCGATCTTTGTGTTTGAGCACCCCACAAAGCTTCCATGGGAACCTCTATTGTTCCCATACTATCTTTTTCAATCCTAAAGTTTTTTGTCATTATTCCTCTGAAAACACTGGTTTAACTTAGATAAGGTTTTCAGTAATCCTAGATACCTAACTTCTCCCATATTACACTTAAATTATTCAGGTGAATTGAAGGATTAAAACATTCTTCTAAGTCACTTTGATCAATAAAATTCATTATTTCCTTATCTCTCTCTATATTTTGTTTGAAATTCCCATTCTGAGTATTCCAGGCTTGATGCGCATTTTTTTGTACTAAGCTATAAGCTTTTTCTCTTGAAAAGCCCTTCTCTACAAGCAAAAGTAAAACTTTCTGACTAAAGATTACACCACCATATATATTTAAATTTTTGAGCATATTCTTTGGATAAACTTCCAAATTGCTTACTATATCTTTCATTTCCCTGAGCATAAAATGCAAGCAGATTGATACGTCAGGTAGCATGATACGTTCATTTGAGCTATGGCTTATATCTCTTTCGTGCCAAAGTGGAACATTTTCCAGTGCTGTTAAGACGTAACTCCTCAAAATTCTTGCTAAACCACTTACTCTTTCACTTCGAATAGGATTTCTTTTATGAGGCATGGCAGAACTTCCTTTTTGCCCTTTTGTAAAGCCCTCCTCAACTTCTAAAACATCAGTTCTTTGTAAATTTCTTATTTCAGTTGCGAATCTATCTAAAGAAGCGCCTACTAATGCAATAGTTTGCACATATTCTGCATGTCTGTCTCTCGATATAACCTGCGTACTTGCTGTATCTGGTTTTAAGCCTAGTAAATCACAAGTTATTTGTTCTACTTTGGGATTCGTATTAGCGTAAGTTCCCATTGCACCACTGATTTGCCCAATTGCTACAGATTCTTTCAGTGTTAACAATCTTTTTTTGTTCCTTATTATTTCTGCTAACCATCCAGCAAGTTTAAACCCGAAGGAAATTGGCTCCCCATGAATTGCATGTGATCTGCCAATCATTAATGTATTTTTATGCTTCCTTGCTAATAATCTGACTTCATTTTCTAATTTCTCAATTTCTTCTAATAACAATTCGCAAGAGTCTTTTAACTGAAGAGATAAGCCAGTATCAAGTACATCACTACTGGTCATGCCAACATGTATGTATCTTCCAGAATCTCCTACAAATTCATTAACACTAGTAAGAAATGCTATGACATCATGTTTAACTTCTTTCTCAATTTCTGTAATTCTATATTCATCAAACTTTGCATTTGAACGTATCTCTTTCATGGCATTCTCAGGAATTTTCCCCAGGGAAAAATTTGCTTCACATGCAGCTATTTCAACTTTAAGCCAACTCTGGAATTTTGCGCTATCAGTCCAGATTTTCCCCATTTCGGGTAATGTGTAACGCTCGATCACAATTTTTATTAATTATCAATTTAAACTTTATAACCAAAATCGAATTATTGCTCTATACCTTAAAGATGTACTTGCCATTGAACATATTTGCCTGGCTATTATTTTCTTATGTAACATTTTTCTGGCTGATTAAGAAAGCTTAAATATAAAAATGTTTTCATTTATTCCTTTCGTTAATAACGGGTAATTTTTTAGTTTTTATTTAAAATTGGAAGGTATAAAAGAATTTGGATCTTAATCTTGTAGAAGTTCATTATTCAGTCTTTTTTTATTGATTAATAAATGATTAAAAAAAGTAGATTAGACCTTTATCTTCTAAATAAAGGTTTATGTGAAACTCGTCAAAAAGCCCAAGGTTTAATTCTTGCGGGCAAGGTTAGAGATATCAATGGAAAAGTATTGGATAAACCTGGACAACAAGTCTTAATTGGATCTGAATTTTTTATTGATTCCGAACCTATGTTTGTATCAAGGGGCGGCGAAAAATTATTGGAGGCATTTAAAAAACTTGAAATTAAAGTAAAAGATAAAATATGTATTGACGCAGGAATCTCTACTGGGGGATTTACTGATTGCTTATTGCAACAAGGAGCAAAGTTAGTTTATGGGATTGATGTTGGTTATGGACAGACTGCATGGAAGATTAGAAATAATCCCAAAGTCATACTTTTTGAACGAACTAATATTCGAAATTTAAAACCTGCTGATCTTTTATCTAGAAGTAATGAATTACCAAATTTTGTGGTTGCTGATTTGTCTTTTATTTCATTAAAGTTAGTTTTTAAATCTATTGGTACCTTATTAGAAGGTGATTGTATTGAGGGAATATTTTTAATTAAACCCCAATTTGAGGTGGGTAAAGAAAAAGTCAGTAAAGGTGGTGTTGTTCGCAATCCTAAATTCCATACTGAGGCTATAGAGTCTGTAATTTGTGCTGCTGAGAATTTTCAATGGACCATAAAGAATTTGATAGCTTCTCCTCTAGTAGGTCCTGCTGGAAATCATGAATATCTAGCCTGGATGACCTTAGGAAGTCAATCAAATAAAAGGATTGATAGTGAATATATAAAAAAATTAGTAAAAGAAACTCTTTAAATTAAAGAGCCTCTTCATCTTTGTCGCCAGTTCTAATTCTCACAACAGAATCAATCGATGTGATGAATATTTTTCCGTCACCGATCTCTCCAGTTTTTGCTGCTTCAGCAATCGCATCTATGACTGAATTAACCTTTTCATTCTCTACGACAACTTCTACTTTGAGTTTTTGAAGGAATTCAACAGTAAATTCGGAACCTCTATATCTTTCAACTTGTCCTTTTTGCCTTCCAAAACCTCTGACTTCACTAACTGTCATTCCAACGATACCAGAGTTTACTAATGCAATTTTTACATCCTCCAACTTAAATGGACGTATGATTGCTTCAATTTTCTTCATGATTAAAGATTGAATATTTATATTTTAATTGTTTTTTGGGAAAACATCCAACATTGAAATATCAGAAAAACATTTAATATCAAGGCCTGCATTGGTGGCGTCTTCAATTAATAGTTGAGAATTTTCTTTAGAAATTATTACTGTACTATTTGACAAAGCTTCCCACTGATCATCCTCAAAGTGTGTTTGAAGCCATAACATTCCAAATGCGCTTTTTGGTTGAAGGGATTTATTTAAATTGTTATCGATAGTTATTAAACAAATGTCCATTAATTTTACATTTAACTAAACACATATAACCCCTTTAACCGACATTATGAATGTTATAGATGATACAAAAATAAAATTTAAAGGCTTTTGACTTATTCAATTGTAATACTTAAGCTTTTTGAGGTTTTTGCAGATTTTGATCTTTTTATATAGGTTTAATAAATATGTTCTTTTAAAAATGAGTATAGCTAAATCAGATGATTCTACGCAAAGACCTCTTTATGGTGAGAGAATTATAGATGAATCAAAAATAATTTGTTTCGAGAATCCGAATAAGAAAAGAATTTATGAAATTTCTATCCAATTACCTGAATTTACCTGTAAATGCCCTTTTTCTGGTTATCCAGATTTTGCAAAGCTAAATATTATTTATCAACCTAATTTGAGGGTCTATGAGTTGAAGTCTTTAAAGCTATATATTAATAATTTTAGAGATATAAAGATATCACATGAGGAAGTTGTTAATAGAATTATGGATGATTTAGTGAATGAGGGCTCGCCTCACTGGATACATTTAAATGCTGCATTTAACCCCAGAGGAAATGTTTCTATGCAGTTAGATATTTTTAGCGGACAGAAAAAAAATTAAAAATTTTTTATTTCTTCTGATAATTTAAAAAATTCTTTTTTGAAACCAACTAGATTTTTATTGCTAAGACCTCCAATGAATAGCTTTTGTGATTCATTATCTACAAGAATCCATAATTGGGTTGTCGGAATAAGACTTATTATTGTTCCAAAAATTATTAAAATAAATGAAAAGTATATAAACGGTATAGAAGGATCATTTTTTATTATTAATCCACTACTGGGGATTATTTTTTTCAGAGAGACTTTTGAAGAGTTAACTTCTAAAGGATTGTCATTAATATATAGATTATTACCGGAAAAATTTTCTGTATTGGAAATTTTAAGTGGACCATTTTCATTATCTATTGTTAAAAGGAAATTTTTTTTAGTCTCTGATCCTAATTCAACTAAAACTCCCCAAACTTGATTGCCGATTTCGGGAATCAACTTTAATTGTAATTGATAAAGGATATTATCTATTTCTAAAACAACATTAGATATTGCCCAATCAGCTTGATAAATAGTTAATCCTTTAAACCTAATTGGGTGATTAACTTTAGCGGTTTTTATTTCATTTAAATTTAGATCTTCAGAAGAAAAAATTAACTTTGAAATAAATTGTTTTGGTATACCATCACTTTCTCTTTTTATAGAAAAATCGCCTAATTTTATATTGGTTTTTGAGTTTGTGCTCTCATTAACAAGATCCAAACTTTCTCCAGGCAGTAAATATTGTTCTTTTGATTGACTTGTAAAACTTCCATATGCTGAACCTATAAGTAAGACTATTAATCCTATATGTACAACTAAAGGTCCTATTTTTCCAATTAAACCTCTTCTTGCAGAGATGTGACTTTTAAATTTGTATGTTTTCCATCCTTTTTTTTTAAGTAATAAATCTACTTTTGATATATGGTCTCCATCTTGATTGAGTGGGTGACTTGAAGTTAATTGCAGATTGCTGAATTTTTTTTTGCTCTTGTATTCGATCCACTTTAACGAAGCTTTTAATGAAGGGATTTGCCTCCTGAAACTACAAGCTGCTAGGGAAACGCAAAGAAGAATTAATGTAAGTAAAAACCAAAAGCTTGTATATATATGATCCAATTGAAGTTTTAAGACTTTTTCTCCATCTAAAAATCCAAAAATGGGAGAATTATCGAAATTATCAATGTAGAATTTATTATTACTACCTTGAGGTATAAAAGTACCTATGCCACTGGTAATAGCTATGAAAATAATCAGTGATATTGCGAATCTTAAACTTGATATTTTTAAAATTAGACTCTTAAAAATAATCATTTAAATCCAATTTGAAAATAAATTTAATAATCCTAGTGCGACTAAAAATATCCCACTTAAGGTGGGAATTATTTGACTAAATTTTCTAAGCTCTAAAAATTTTTTTAAGTTTTCTGCAGTGGCTCCCGCAATGATTAATGGAGTAACCTGGCCTATTCCAAAGAAAAATAAAAAAATAATTGAGATTACAGGGTTTTTAGCTTGCGATACCCAAGCCAGAAGAGTTGCTAAAACTGGAGTAATGCAAGGTGAAGAGGCTAGTCCAAAAGTAGTCCCTATTGTAAAAGGTGCTATTAGGGATGGTATTTTGTCTTCTATTAATTTTAGATCAGGTCCATTCGGAAACTGAAACTTTAGAATTCCTAATAAATTTAAACCCATTATAATTGCTATTAGGGCAACAATTGAAGTGTAATAAGATGGAATTTGCCCATATATTTTTCCTAAGAATCCACTCGCAGCACCCAATGCTACCAGCGAAAAAACTACTCCTCCTGAAAAACTAATAAGTTTAAATTTATTTTTCTCTGTTCCTCCTATATAAGCAATTGTTACTGGAAGTAATGATAATGAGCATGGTCCAAGACTTGTTAAAAGTCCTGCGCTAAAAACCAAAAATATAGTAAGTGGACCAGGACTATTAAGACCATTCTGCATGAGAAGATTACCCTTTTGAGATAATTCTGAAATAACTAAATTAAATGATTCGATAGCTTGACTTAGATCTTTTAAATTCTAACTAATTAAGAGTCTTTCGTGTACTAATCATACCAACGAATCCTGTTGACTCTAATGAACATCTCACTAGCATCCCTGCAATAAAAAAAGACGCTACTAAAGAATTACCACCATAACTAATGAAAGGTAGTGGTAAGCCTGTAGTAGGCATTGAACCTGTTGCTACAGCAATATGCATTATTGATTGACCTGTCAACAATACACCACATCCGATAGCAACTAATTTTGTATAGTTGTTCCTGCACTTAATGCTAATTCTTAGACATATATTAGAAAATACTGCTAAAAATCCTAAAAATAAAGTACACCCCAACAAACCAAATTCTTCCGCAAAAATGGCAAAAATAAAATCTGTATACATGAACGGCAGATACTGTAATTTTTGTATGGAGAGTCCAAAACCTTGGCCAAATAGACCACCTGAACCTATTGCTAACAAACTCTGAACCAATTGAAATCCACTTTCCTGTTGATCGTTCCAAGGATTAATAAATGAAGTAACTCTAAGTTTCTGATATTCGTTATTAAGGATGCTAATACATCCAGTAATAAATCCTATTGAAGCAAATGAGCAAAGAGAGCTAAGTTTTATACCTCCACATAAACCCATTACCCAAAGAAGAATTCCGGTTAATGATGCAGTACTTAAATTAGGCTGTTTTAGTATTAATAAAATCAATAAACCAAAAGATATTATTGAAATTAATTTTTTATCATTCTTTACTAGATTCCAATGAGCGAAAAGGTTAGAAGCTTCTAGAATTAGAAAGGGTTTAATTAATTCAGATGGCTGCAGACGTAAATTGCCAAGCACTAGCCATCTTGAAGATCCATTAACTGTAATTCCCGCAAAATTGGTAAGGAAAATCAAAAAGAATAAAATATAAAAAATAATTTTTGAAAACTTTAATAGATTTCTAATATTTGTATTAAGAACGAAATAAAAGAGACCTATTCCTGGAATTGACCAAATAATTTGTTTTTTTAAGAAGTAAGCCCAATTGCCCATTTCCCTACTAGCAACCCACCAACTTGATGATCCTAGAATGCATATTCCTAATATTGACCAAATTCCAATGAGGACAACCAGAATTTTTGCCTCATTAGGCCATATCGTCCAAGGCAAGGGCAATATAGACTCTGTTAAATTGTTTAGATTTTTTATGTAATTAGAACTAAAGGTTTTTTTTCTTTTAGAAATTCTTTTATATTTTATTTTTTCTTGACTTATCTCCAATTTTTTAGATGTATATGTACTATTGAGACGTTGAATTGAGATTTTGCCAAGTCTTTTATTAACGTTTTAAAGTGTTAAAGCAATTAAAAAGATGACTTTTCATAAATTTTATTTTTGAAGAATAAAGTAAAAAATGGTCTGAAGATTCATCATAAATCTTAAGAATTAATTTTTTATAGAAAAAAACTAGCTAAAAGGCCCCTCTCCGTGATAGATTCCGTGAGTTTATATACTTACTTCAAATCATTCAGAGAGGGTTTCTAAACTATGTTCACATCAGTGGACTCAAATAGAAAAAAAATTGAGCATCCCTCTAATGAGAATGTTCAATTTCCTCAATCCCTGAATAATTCGATCATCAAAGAGAGTAAATCTGGCATTGCCAATCAAATATATAATTTGCTTTCTCAAAATGATGAATACACAAAATTGCAATTAACAATTTTTGGAATTACTTTTATTGTTTCTATTTTATTAGCATCAATAACTGGGATTTTTCTAGGATTCACTTTTGGTTTTAGTATTTTTATAGGTGCAATTGCTGGCATTTTTTATCTACGTTTGCTTGCCAAAAGTATAGGGAAACTTGGTAAAGAATCATCAGGTGTATCAAAATTGCAACTATTGGTTCCAGTTTGCCTCTTTATTGTTGCGAGCAAGCTAGGATCTTTGGATATTTTTCCTGCAATGATGGGTTTTTTCATTTATAAGCCATCACTCATTTTTTATTTTTCACGTTCTTAAGTAAATTTTTATTCAAAACAAATGTTTTTTAATTCCTTGCTAACAAATTTTGCAGCATTAGAAGTTGGTCAACATCTTTATTGGAAAATTGGAAATATCAGACTTCATGGGCAGGTATTTTTAACATCTTGGATTTTATTAGGAGCGTTATTAGTTTTTATTTCTTTAGGAACTAAAAAAATGGAAAATGATCCTAAAGGTCTTCAAAACTTGCTTGAGTTCCTTTGGGATTACATAAGAGATCTTGCTAGGACGCAAATAGGTGAAAAAGTTTATAGAGATTGGATGCCATTTATAGGTACTTTATTTTTATTCGTCTTTGTTAGTAATTGGGGAGGGGCTTTAATTCCTTGGAGATTGATTAAGTTACCAAGTGGAGAATTAGGAGCACCTACTGCAGATATCAATACAACTATAGCTTTGGCTTTATTGGTTTCACTTTCTTATTTTTATGCAGGTTTAAGTAATAAGGGTTGGAGATACTTCGAATATTATGTTCACCCAACTCCGATTATGCTTCCTTTCAAGATTTTAGAGGACTTTACGAAACCTTTATCACTTTCTTTCAGGCTATTTGGAAATATTTTGGCTGATGAACTTGTTGTCGGTGTTCTAGTGTTTTTAGTTCCGCTAATTCTCCCAATCCCCGTTATGTTCCTAGGGTTATTTACTAGTGCAATTCAGGCATTGATTTTCGCAACTTTAGCGGCCTACTACATTGGAGAAGCTGTTGAAGAACATCATTAGCAGTCTTCTAATACATTCAGACGCTTTTACAAAGGGTCTGTAATCTGGCAAAATATCTAATCGCGTAGGTCTGAAAATATCAGACCCATTCTTAAAGTAAAGGATGTCCAAGCGTGTATGACAACAAAGATTATCACAAGTATTAAGCTCTTTATTTCAAAATTATGGATTCGATTACTTCCGCTGCATCAGTTGTAGCTGCTGGTTTAGCAGTTGGTCTAGGTGCTATTGGCCCAGGTCTAGGACAAGGTAACGCAGCTCAAGGTGCTGTTGAGGGCATTGCCCGTCAACCAGAAGCTGAAGGTAAAATCAGAGGAACTCTCCTTTTATCTTTCGCTTTCATGGAGTCATTAACAATTTACGGATTAGTTGTGGCTTTGGTACTACTTTTTGCGAATCCTTTTTCCTAAAAGTTCATATTGCTTCTTATCCTTATTAGCAATATTTTAATTTAATTTTTTAACTTCAACTGAATCATATGTTGGCCTTTAATTTTTTTTGTGCTACAGAAGGTGGATTATTTGATATAAATGCCACTTTGCCACTTATGGCGATACAAGTAGTTGCGCTTACTTACATATTAAATTCTCTCTTTTTTAAGCCTGTTGGCAAAGTTGTAGAAAAAAGAGAAAAGTTTGTAAGTAATAATATTATTGAGGCCAAAAATAAACTCTCTGAGGTTAAAAAATTAGAAGCTGATTTATTAACTCAGCTTCAAAGCGCTCGTACAGAAGCCCAAAGAATTGTGAGCGAAGCTGAGAATGAGTCTGACAAGCTTTATAAAGAAGCACTAGAACTTGCTAACAATGAAGCAAATGCTTCAAAAGAAAAAGCAAGACTAGAAATTGAAAGTCAGACGTCTGCTGCTCGTGATCAACTTTCTAAACAGGCTGATGATCTAAGCGAACTTATTGTTAATAGATTGATTCTAGAAAAATGAATTTAACTCTTTTAGCTACAGAAGGTTTTGGATTGAACTTTAATTTATTCGAAACTAATATCCTTAATTGGGCTGTAGTAATTTTTGGTCTTTATAAATTTTTGCCTGGTTTCCTAGGTAAAATGCTTCAAAAGAGGAGAGAAGGAATCCTTCTTGAATTAAAAGATGCTGAAGATCGACTCCTAAATGCAACTCAAGCTTTAGAAAAGGCGAAGAAAGATTTATCTTCAGCAGAAGAAAAAGCTTCTCAAATAAAAGCAGATTCTCTTAAAAGATCTGAATCAATCAGAATGGAAAGTGAGAAAAAAGCGATAGAGGAGATGGCACGCATTAAACAAAGCGCAATCTCTGATGAGAGCTCTGAAGCATCCAGAGCAATTTCTCAACTTCGAAAAGAAGCTGTTGAACTGGCAATTAAGAAAGCTTTAGATTCTCTCCCAAATCGACTTGATAAAACAACACAAGAAAATTTGGTAACTCAATCAATTAACAATATTGAGGTGAACTAATGCCACTTTTAAATTCAGTAACTACACCATACGCAGAGGCATTACTTCAAGTTGTGAATGAAAATTCTCAGACTGAAGAGATGGTTTCTGAGGTTAAACAACTCTTGGAATTAATAAATGATTCCCCTGAATTGGAGAAGGCCCTATCCTCTCCTATTTTAGAGACAGATGCTAAGAAGAAAATCATTATTGAAATTTTTTCGAATAAGGTTAATTCTTCTTTACTAAATTTCTTGAAATTATTGGCCGATAGGCAAAGAATTGGAATCCTTACTTCAATTCTTGATAGGTTTTTAGAGATTTACCGAGAAAATAGTAATATTGCTTTGGCAACTGTTACTTCTGCAGTCGAGCTTACTGATGAACAGAAAGGTTTAATTACCAAAAAGATCATCAATATTGCTGGAACAGAAAAATTAGAACTTGTAACTAAAATCGACCCATCTCTTATTGGTGGTTTCGTCGCCAGTGTAGGATCAAAAGTAATTGATGCTTCCCTTGCTTCACAAATAAGAAAACTTGGTTTATCTCTTTCCAAGTAACTTTTAAATCAACCTTAAATTCTTAAATCCATGGTATCTATACGCCCTGATGAAATCAGTTCAATCTTAAAACAACAAATAACTGATTATGACCAATCTGTAAGTGTTAGCAATGTAGGAACTGTTCTGCAAATCGGTGATGGCATTGCAAGAATATATGGCTTAGATCAGGTCATGGCAGGTGAGTTACTGGAATTTGAAGATGGTACCGAAGGTATAGCTTTAAATCTTGAAGATGATAATGTTGGAGCCGTATTAATGGGAGAGGCACTTGGTGTCCAAGAAGGAAGTAACGTTAAGTCCACAGGTAAAATCGCGTCTGTTCCAGTTGGTGAAGCAATGCAGGGGAGAGTTGTTAACCCTCTCGGACAACCAATAGATGGGAAAGGGGAAATTGCAACAAGTGATACTAGATTGATTGAAGAAATGGCTCCTGGAATAATCAAGAGGAGATCAGTACATGAACCAATGCAAACAGGTATCACATCTATTGATGCAATGATTCCTGTTGGAAGAGGTCAAAGAGAATTAATTATTGGGGATAGACAAACTGGAAAATCTGCGATTGCTATTGACACAATAATCAACCAAAAAGGTCAAGACGTAGTTTGCGTTTACGTAGCTATTGGTCAGAAGTCAGCATCAGTAGCAAATATCGTTGAGGTCTTAAGAGAGAGAGGAGCTCTAGATTATACAGTCGTAGTTAGTGCAGGAGCTTCAGAACCAGCTGCTTTACAATACTTAGCGCCTTACACTGGTGCAGCAATTGCTGAACATTTTATGTATCAGGGTAAAGCAACGCTTGTTATTTATGATGATCTAACAAAACAAGCTCAGGCTTATAGACAAATGTCTCTGCTTTTAAAAAGACCACCAGGAAGAGAGGCTTATCCTGGAGACGTATTCTACTTACACAGTAGATTACTTGAAAGAGCAGCAAAACTTTCTGATGCAATGGGAGGCGGTTCTATGACAGCTCTCCCAATTATTGAAACTCAGGCAGGGGACGTTTCGGCTTATATCCCAACTAATGTTATTTCAATTACAGATGGACAAATATTCTTGAGTGCAGATTTATTTAACTCAGGATTAAGACCAGCTATTAATGTTGGAATTTCTGTTAGCCGTGTCGGAGGAGCCGCTCAGACAAAAGCAATTAAAAAAATTGCAGGAACTTTAAAATTAGAACTCGCACAGTTTGATGAACTAGCTGCTTTTTCTCAATTTGCCTCTGATCTTGATGAAGCAACTCAGCAACAACTTGAACGAGGCAAAAGACTTAGAGAGTTATTAAAGCAACCTCAATTCTCTCCACTGAACCTTGCTGAACAAGTTGCAGTTGTTTATGCAGGTGTTAAGGGTCTTATTGATGAGGTTCCTGTTGAAGATGTTACTAAATTTGCAACTGAACTTAGGGAATACCTAAAGTTAAATAAAGCGGAATTTATAGAAGAGATTCTTAAAGAAAAGAAATTAAATGATGGATTAGAAGCAACATTAAAAGAGGTAATAAATGAAGTTAAATCATCAATGCTTGCCACAGTTTAAATTTATTTAGGAGATACCATGGCAAATCTTAAAGAGATTAGAGATCGAATAGTTTCCGTTAAAAATACAAGAAAAATAACGGAGGCCATGAGACTTGTTGCAGCTGCAAAAGTTAGGAGAGCTCAAGATCAAGTTCTTAAAAGTAGGCCTTTTGCAGATAAACTTGCAAGAGTCTTAGAAAATATTCAATCTAGAGTACAATTTGAGGCTGTAGACTCACCTCTTTTATCCAAGAGAGAAGTAAGGAGTATCACCTTGGTATGCATCACTGCGGATAGAGGTTTATGCGGGGGGTACAACACAAATATTATTAAAAAGGTCGAAATAAGATATTCAGAATTAGTCAAACAAGGGTATCAGCCAAATTTAATTTTGGTAGGTAAGAAAGCTATTGGATATTTTCAAAATAGAAAGGATAGATATGTAATTAAAAGTACTTTCAAAGAACTTGAACAGGTACCCACAGTCAAGGACTCTGAAGGAGTTACAAATGAGATTTTAGCTGAATTTCTTTCAGAAAATTCTGATAGGGTGGAAATTATTTACACGAAATTCATCACTTTAGTTAGCTGCGCCCCTGTCGTTCAAACACTATTGCCACTTGACCCTCAAGGAATTGCTGAGGAAAACGATGAAATTTTTAGGTTGACTACAAAAGATAGCAAGTTAATTGTTGAAAAATCAAATGTTGAAAAAAGTGATTCAGAGAAATTACCATCAGATATTGTTTTTGAACAAAGTCCTGATCAACTATTAGATTCATTATTACCATTATATTTACAAAATCAGGTACTAAGAGCTCTTCAAGAGTCGGCAGCTTCAGAACTCGCTTGCAGGATGACTGCTATGAATAATGCAAGTGATAATGCTAAAGAATTAGCAAGTACATTGAATCTAACCTATAACAAAGCTAGACAAGCAGCTATTACGCAAGAAATATTAGAAGTTGTAGGAGGTTCTGCAGTTTAGCAAAAAGATTTAGGATATGCCTGAATACAATATCAAAGTTCAATTTGAGCAAAAGACTTTTAGTTTTTTTTGTTCTGAAGATCAAGATATTATTTCAGCGGCAAAAATGAATGGAATAGATTTACCGAGTAGTTGTTGTTCAGGAGTTTGTACAGATTGTGCATCTATGATATTGGAAGGATCCGTAGATCAAGAGGATGCTATGGGATTAAATGATGATTTGAGAGAAAAGGGCTTTGCGCTTTTGTGTGTAGCATATCCCAAGTCAGATTTGAATATTGTTATTGGTAAAGAAGTCGAAGATGATTTATATAATGATCAATTTGGTAAATATCAAAAATGAAATTAAGTTCAGTTGATTATTATTTAGATTGGCCAGTTTCAATAAAATTAAAAAATTTGAGGGAATTTATTATTGTAAATTTAGAAAAAAAAGGTGATTTAATTAGATGGTCAATTGTTGATATTCAAAATTCTATTGACTCTTTTGGAACAAAAAAACTTAAAATTAGAGCTGTATTAGCTAATTAAAAAATATAAATTGAAATATTTTTAATAATGGAAAATTCACCAACAATATTCATTATTCCAACTGGTATTGGTTGTGAAGTAGGAGGTTTTGCTGGGGATGCACTTCCTACCGCTAAATTATTAGCATCTGCAAGCGGATGTTTAATTACTCATCCAAATGTTATGAATGGCGGTACTCTTTCTGAAAAAGATAAAAATATTTTTTATGTTGAGGGTTATAGTTTAGACCGACTTGCTAAAGGAGAAATCGCTTTAAAAAGAGTAAAGCAACAGAAAATTGGGATAATTTTTGATTCAGCCATTGGAAAAGAAATATTAGTAAGACATTTACAAGTTGCTGATGCATGTATTTCTACTTTAGGGATTAATGTTCATTCTTATGTGATTACGAAAAAGCCATTAAACATAATTATTGATTCTGATTCTTCAAAAATCAGTGGTGGCACAATTGAAAATCCTGATACTCTTATTGATGCTGGACAATATTTAATAGAAAAAGGAGTTACGGCAATAGCAATTGTGGCAAAATTCCCAGACGATTCTGATTCTTTAGAAACAAATATCTATCGAGAGGGGAAAGGGGTTGATCCTATTTCTGGAGTCGAAGCAGTTATAAGTCATTTAATAAGCAAATTTTTAAAAGTTCCCTGTGCTCACGCACCTGCTTTAAATCCAATTGAATTGAATGAAAATTTAGATCCTCGTGCAGCTGCAGAAGAAATAGGATACACATTTTTACCATCAGTACTGATTGGGTTAAGCAATGCACCTGACATTGTTGAATTGCCTGCTAAAAATGAATCAATCTCACTACACCCTGATCAGATTGAAACTATTGTTGTTCCTAATGGGGCGCTAGGTGGAGAAGCAGTACTAGCAGGGATTGAAAAAGGTTTAAATATTATCTCTGTAAAAAATCAAAATACATTAAAAGTGACAAATGAGTTTTATGATTATCCTAATCTTTTTGAAGTGGATAATTATTTAGAAGCTGCAGGCATAATTCTTGCTATCAAAAAAGGTATTAACTTTAAGTCAATTAGACGGCCTTTAAAAAAAATCCAAAAATGTATTTTTAGCGATTAATAAGATATTGCTATGGGAACTCTCCAGTCACTTCCTAATGATTGACTGCTTAGTTTTAGGATTGGAGGGGCCTGCTTTCTTTTAAATTCCGCTTTTTTTATGAGCAATATAATCTTTAAAATTAAATCTTTTTTATAACCATCTTCTTCTAATTGTTGTAAATCTTTTTTCTCTTCGATAATTCCTTTAAGAATATTATCTAAAATAGAATAAGGCGGGAGAGAATCAGTATCTAATTGATCAGGACCTAATTCGGCACTTGGAGCTTTAGTAAGTATATTTTCCCCAATTATATTTATATTGGTATCTAACATATATGACTTTCTACGATTAATTGAATCTTCACTATCAAGCCAATTGCATAATTTAAAAACATTAGTTTTATATAAATCCCCAATTACCGATAATCCCCCATTCATATCCCCATAAAGTGTGCAATATCCCACGGCCAGCTCTGACTTATTGCCTGTTGAAAGTAACAAATGCTTTTCTTGATTTGCTAAAGCCATAAGAAGTGTGCCTCTTATCCTTGATTGAATATTTTGATTTGTTATTTCAGCCATTTCGAAACCTATGGTTTTTATAAATGATTCTTCAAAAGAGGTCATCAAATTTTCAATTGGAATGCTCTTGAAACTTATCTTTAATCTTCTTGCTAAATCTTTAGCATCACTCTTTGAATGAGATGAGCTCCACTTAGAGGGCATTGAAACGCAATAAACATTATCACTTCCTAAAGCCGCTGTAGCAATTGCTGAGACAAGTGCTGAATCAATTCCACCACTTAATCCAACTAAAGCTGTTTTAAATCCACATTTTCTTGCATAATCTTTAACACCAAGAACTAATGCATCAAAAATTGATGACATTTCGGAGTTTGCAAATTCATTTTTTTCAGGTTTTGTTTGCTCAATTTCCCAGCTGGAGAGATCTTCCGAAAAAGATTTTAATTGCTTAATTTTAGATCCATTCTTATCAAGAATAAAACTATTTCCATCAAAAATTAAATTATCATTTGCTCCAATCTGGTTGACATAAATCAACGGTACTTGCAGATATTGTGCAGCAAAACTGGAAACCTTGGATCTTAGCTCTAACTTTTTTAGAGTATATGGGGATGCTGATAAATTTACTAAAAGATCAACTTTTTTTTTCTTTAAATCAATAATGGGGTTTTTTCTATGAATTCCTCTACCTTCTATATCTTTGTTGACCCATAAATCCTCACATATAGTAAAGCCAAGTCGCCAAGTTTTATTTTTAATTTGTTTAATCAATACGGATACTTTTTTTTCTGATCTAAAATATCTTTTCTCATCAAATACTTCATAAGTGGGAAGAATAATTTTACGAGCAATTATTTTCCATTCACCGCCCTCAATCAACACAATAGAATTATAAAGATTAGGAAAAAAAGAATCATTTATTACCTCAGCTATTCCCACTGAGATACTTAAGTTACCATATTTTTTACTAATATCTAAAGCTAATTGATCAAGAATTTGGTATTGATTTTTGATTAAATTTTTTTTAAAAAGTAAGTCATTTGCAGGATATCCCCATAATGACAATTCTGGAGTAAGAACAAAATCAGCAGAAATTGAACTTGCTTTCGAAGCAATATTAAGTATTTTTTTTGAATTGCCCTCTAAATCTCCAACAACTGGATTTATTTGGGCAAGTAAAAACTTCATTCAACTAATTTGATGGATTCATATAAATTATTCTTCTTAACTATATCTATTAACGATGACGGTAAATTAGCCAAATTAAAATTTAATCTAAACTTAGAACTTGAAATGTTTGGGGTTTTGATGGTAGAAATCTTAAATTTAACTTTATAAGTTTCTAACATTTTAAGAGTATTTGATTCAACAGGATATCCCTCTCTTAAAATTATAAAAAAACTTACCTCCGAAATAATTTTGTCAAAATCTTTCCAGTAGAAAATATCTTTAATCAAATCACTCCCAATAACAAAATCTAAATTATTAATTTTATAAATTTCTTTACATTTTTTGATTGACTCTATTGCCCATTTGCTACTCATTTTTTGATTAAATAAAATTTTTGGATCATCTAAATCATCAATAAGAGTTTTTAATAAATGGCTTCGAATGGAGATATCCTCTATATGCTTTTTTTTTGGGTTGTTGCTCACATAGCTAATGGATAAAGCATAAATTTTGGATAATTCTTCAAGAATTTTTTTGTGTCCAATTGTAGGTGGATCAGCACTAGTACCAAATAAAGCAACGCTTTTTCCCATTTTGTGTTTTAAGGTAGAAAACTAACAAAATTATTTTTTAAATTTCTTTTTGATAAATAGATATTTATGTGTTTAAAAATCTCTGGTTCATTGAAATTAATATTTTGAATCATAATATAGGGTTCTATAAAAGAAGCTTTGTTTCTTTTAAATATTTCTTTTGCTGCTAATTTCCCAAGGATTTTTGTAGATTGAATTGCTATTGCTGCTTGAATAATTGCTATGGGTCCATAGGGTAATAATGATAGCCCGTTAGTGAAAGGCGCGGTTAATACAATTACTTTCCTAATAAGGTTGAAGGATGTATTGACTCCGACTTGAGTGACGCCTAAAAATAAATTATTAATAGATATGTTTTTGAATATTTTTCTTGTAGATTCTCCCTTTAAATTTAATCCGTAAATCTTACTTAATTCGCTAATCAATGCAGTATCTAGTGCAAAACTACTAGCAATATCAAATAAAATAAAAGGGTTAAGAGCTACCGTTGATGCCTTTATGGTAGAAAATTTACCAATAGTTGACTGAGCTAATTTCTGCCTTCTTTTCAATCTTTGCTCTTTTATCATTAGAAACAATTTGTCAGCTGATTGAAGAGAATTAAGTGTTAAAAATATTTCACCATGTTGATTGATTATTTTTGTCATGTAATTTTTTAGATTATTTTCATGATTAATAATTATGGGAATATTTAAATCTTTTGGTAGTTTAAATTTTATATTTTCTATTATTTCTTTTAACTCAATTTTATTAAAAAGATCGATTTTATTTAAAATTAAAATAATTTTTTTCCCATCTTGAATAAAGGAACTGATTTGCTTTAATTCATTTCTATTTAGATCTCCCGAAATTATAAATAAAATAAGATCTGAGTGATTTATAGAGGAATAAAATTTATCTGGGAATTTAATATCGCAGAAATCAAATCCTGGAGAATCAAGTAACTCTACACAGTTGAGTTTTTGATTTTTAAATTTCCATTCTTCAGTTTGTATTTCTCTTGTAGTCCCATTAATAATATCTGTTTTAAATATATCTTTTTTTAATAAAGAATTTAAAACAGAGGATTTTCCTACGCCTGATTTACCATATGAGCCAATTCTTATTTTTTTTTCTTTTAGCCTAAAAAGTTGTTGATTAAAAGAAATTATTTCTCTATTAAAATAACTTTTTTCATAGTTGGTAAGATCAATATTCTCCCACCAATTTTTTAAAAGTAAATAATTTTTATTAATTTTCAAATTTTTCATGATTTATTTTTTCCACCAGCCAGCTAAGACAGATAACACAGCTTCTGCACCAATAATGCCCACGAATCCACCAAATTCATCTACTACTACTTTCACTCCTTTATGATTCTTGTCAAATCTTGTTAATAATTGATCTGCCTTAATCATTTCGGGAATATAGTCCACAGGTTCGCAAATTTCTGACAGTAATTTTTTATTTTCTCCATTTATTAATTCTGCTAACACTCTCTCACGGGGAACCACTCCCTGTATTTTGTCAACTTTATCACCCAAAATAACCCACCATGGAGAGTTGTCAGCCATTATGAGTTTTGCAATTTCTTCTAGATTCGAAGACCCATCAAGACAGGGTGCAGATACTCTAGGGATCATTAAATCCTTGGCTTTTAAATCATTTAATTGAAAAACCTTAAATATCATTGCTGCCTCATCAGCTTCTATCAAACCTTTTTGGCTCCCAATTTTTGCCATTTGTCTGATTTCTTCTTCATCAGTTGAAATTTCATTTTCTGCAGTAATAACTGGAAATATTTGTTCTATTAATACTAAGAATGGTCTCATTAAAGTATGCAAAATTCCCAATATAGGAACTGATAATAATGCTATTTGAACTGAGAATCTTGTACCAAGAGCTTTAGGTAATACTTCTCCTACTAAGACAACTAGTATATAAAAAGCAATTGAAAAAAAGGTTAAGCCATAACTACTATTAATTACCAATGCTCCATATACACCTAAAATAAGACTTCCAATTATGTTAAATCCATTATTAGTAATAGTAATTACAGTTAATGTCCTACCAAGATGTTTTCTAAGTTTAAGAAGTTGATTTGCTGAACTCTTTGGTTTTTGCTTAGAAGCTATCTCTAGAATTCGAATTGAATTTACAGCTAAAAAAGCGGCTTCTACTCCCGAACAACATGCTGACCCAATTAAAATAATAACTATAAGAACAACTAAACCGTAAACACTTGGTTCCATTAAAATAGATCAGGTACTAAATCTGTATTAATTCATTCTTCCATTTTTTTTAAAAACACGCCAATACACAATCTATGTTTAAACCTGAAAATAAAATTTTTGAAGATAGAAGAGAAATTTTCCTCAATAAATTAAATGGAAAAGCTGCTATCATTCCTGGGGCTAATCTCGTAAAGCATCATGCTGATTGTGAATATCCTTTTAGACAAGATAGTAATTTTTGGTATTTAACTGGTTTCGATGAGCCAGATGCAATCGCTCTTTTCTTATCGCATAAGCCAAAGGGAGAGAGATTTATTATGTTTGTTTCTCCTAAAGATGTTATAAGCGAAGTCTGGCATGGCTTTAGATGGGGTTTAGAAGGCGCTGAAAAAGATTTTAATGCAGATAAGGCTCATTCAATAAACGAATTAAGAGACTTACTCCCAGCCTATATAAATGGTTCTGATGAACTTGTCTTTTCTATTGGTAAGCATCCATCAGTTGAGAAAATAATACTGGAGATTTTTTCACAACAACTTGAAAATCGCTCAAGATTAGGGATGGGTGGAAATTCTATAAAATCTCCAGAAATTTATTTAAATGAGATGAGATTAATTAAAAGTGAATTTGAAATTAAAAGAATGAGAGAGGCCATACAAATCTCAGCCGAAGCTCATGAGTTAGTTAGAGAATCTATCTCATCAAAGAAAAATGAAAGACAAATTCAGGGTCTTCTGGAGGGATTCTTTTTGGAAAAAGGGGCGAGAGGACCAGCTTATAACTCAATTGTTGCATCAGGAGATAATGCCTGCATTTTACATTACACTTCAAATAACTCACCTTTGAAGAAGGAAGATTTATTGTTGGTTGATGCTGGCTGCTCACTAATTGATTATTACAATGGAGACATTACAAGAACTATTCCAATAGGAGGTAAATTTTCTAATGAGCAAAAAGTTATCTATGAAATTGTATTGAGTGCGCAGAAAAACGCAATTAAAAGTGCTATAAAAGGATCGAATTCTAGTACTGTTCACCATGTTGCTTTAAACATTCTTATAGAAGGATTAAAAGAAATTGGTTTATTGTCGGGCAGTACTGAAGAGATAATTGATAATCAATCTTATAAACATCTTTACATGCATAGAACTGGACATTGGCTCGGCTTAGATGTTCATGATGTTGGAGCATACAGAATGGGGGACTATGAAGTGCCATTACAGAATGGAATGATTCTTACGGTAGAACCTGGGATTTACATAAGTGATAGGATCCCAGTCCCTGCAGGACAACCCCCTATAGATGAGAAATGGAAAGGTATAGGGATAAGAATAGAAGATGATGTCCTCGTCACAGATACAAATCCAGAAGTTTTAAGTATTGCTGCACTTAAAGAAATTTCTGATTTGGAATTTTAAAATTTGACTTATTTAGTTAATAGATTTATTTTTTACTAAGTTTAAATCTCAAAAATGAATAAGTCCGCTTCATATGATTCGAAACTCTCTCAAGCGAGAGGCTTAGCTAGTCAGCTGGGCATGTTCGCAGAAGAAAACGATATCCCCAAAGATCTTTGGGATTCATTGGAAGCTACTATTTATGATTTTTATGAAGTGTCTCATGATAGATAGAATCCTGTTTAGAAGTTGTCAATTACTAAAATCAAGCAATTTTGAATAAATCAATCAAAATGTGACCATAAACTGATAAATTATTTATTAAACATCAATAAGTGAATGACCTCATCAGATAAGTTAAATCAAAATTTAACAGAAAAAAAAGAAAAAAAAAGTGATGCACCAAACTTTAAAAATTCTTCTCCTAACTCAGGAATGATGGGCGCCTCAGCTGTATTAGCGTCTGCTACTATTGATGAAGATGGAGTACCTACTGGATACACTCCTAAACCTGATGAAGGAAGGTTCATAATTAAAGTATTGTGGTTATTTGATAATGTGGCTTTAGCAGTGGATCAAATAGTAGGTGGAGGTCCAAGCCCTCTTACTGCTTATTATTTTTGGCCAAGAGATGATGCTTGGGAAAAATTAAAAAGTGAACTTGAGAATAAAGGTTGGATTACAGATAACGAAAGAGTAGAGATATTGAATAAAGCTACTGAAGTGATAAATTATTGGCAAGAAGAAGGTAAAACAAAAAAATTAGAAGAAGCCAAATTAAAGTTTCCAGAAGTAACTTTTTGTGGAACCGCTTAAATATTAGTTCTTTGCAGCTTGAATCCTAGCCTCAGCCTTTGAAACTTCTTTCAAGGCTTTAATTTTCTCTGGATTTTTTTCATTTTCAGAAAATTTGCTAATTGCTAATTTTGCTTCTTGAAGATCTTGTTCAGCATTTTGAACATTAATTTCAGAACCAATTTCAGCGTTATTTACTAAAACGATGACTTCATCTGATTCAATTTCAGCGAAGCCTCCCATTAGAGCTATTGATTTCCACTGGGAATTCATTCTTAGCCTTAAAACGCCAATATCTATAGCAGTAACTAAAGAGATGTGTCCTGGTAATATACCAAGTTGACCAGTAGTACTAGGAAGGATTACTTCTTCAGCTTCGCCTTGATAAACATTTTTATTAGGAGCTAAAACTTTTAGAGAAATTGCCATTAATTTAAAATTATAGAAGGTTAAATATATGTATTCAAATATTTATTTTTCTGATTTTATTTTTTCAGCCTTTGCTTTAACTTCATCAATATTGCCAACTAAGTAAAATGCCTGCTCTGGTAAATCATCCAGTTCACCTGATAAAATCATATTAAAACCAGCTATGGTATCTTCTAATTTTACATATTTACCAGACATTCCTGTAAATATCTCTGCTACAAAGAAAGGTTGTGAGAGGAATTTTTCAATTTTTCTGGCCCTGTCTACTGTTAATCGATCCTCTTCGGAAAGCTCATCTAATCCAAGAATCGCGATAATATCTTGAAGTTCTTTGTATCTTTGTAAAGTTGATTGAACAGCTCTGGCTGTTTTGTAATGCTCATCGCCAACAACTGATGGTTGCAACATAGTGCTTGTTGAGTCTAATGGATCAACTGCTGGATAAATTCCTTTAGCTGCAAGAGCTCTAGCAAGCACGGTAGTAGCATCTAAATGGGCAAAGGTTGTAGCTGGAGCAGGGTCTGTTAGGTCATCAGCAGGTACGTAAACAGCCTGGATAGATGTGATTGACCCTTCTAATGTAGATGTAATTCTTTCTTGCAATTCACCAACATCAGTTCCTAGAGTCGGTTGGTATCCAACAGCTGAAGGCATTCTCCCAAGTAATGCAGATACTTCAGAACCAGCTTGAACGAATCTAAAAATGTTGTCAACAAAAAGGAGGACGTCTTGTTTGTTTACATCTCTAAAATGTTCGGCCATTGTAAGTGCTGATAAGCCTACTCTCATTCTTGCACCAGGTGGCTCATTCATCTGTCCAAAACACAGGGCAACTTTTGATTGAGTTAAATCATCTGCGTTGATAACTCCAGATTCTTTAAATTCTTCATATAAATCGTTACCTTCTCTAGTTCTTTCGCCTACACCGCCAAAAACAGAAACTCCACCATGCTCTTTTGCGATGTTATTAATTAATTCTTGAATAAGAACTGTCTTCCCAACACCAGCACCTCCAAATAATCCAACTTTTCCTCCTTGTCTGTAAGGAGCCAAAAGGTCGATAACTTTAATACCAGTTTCAAAAACTTTTGGCTTTGTTTCTAGATCAGTTAACTTTGGCGCAGCTCTATGAATTGGAGCAGTATCTTTAGTATTTACTGGACCTTGTTCATCTACTGGCTCTCCTAATACATTAAATATTCTTCCTAAAGTTGCTTCTCCTACAGGTACAGATATTGGTGCTCCTGTATCGATTGCCTCCATACCTCTTACAAGGCCGTCTGTGCTACTCATTGCCACTGCTCTAACTCTATGGTCACCTAGGAGCTGTTGGACTTCTGCAGTGAGCGTTATGTCTTGTCCAGCTGGATTTTTAGCTTCAATCCTTAAAGCATTTAATATTTTAGGTAATTTCCCAGCTGGAAATTCTACATCTAGAACTGGACCAATTACCTGACGAACTACGCCTTTTGTTTGTGAAGAAGTTGATGGAGTTGCTACCATTTTTTATTGATTGGTGATGATTAGCTGATTTAAACAGCTCATAATCCGAAAATACTACCACCTCATGGGTAAATTCGTTAAATGGGTTCGGCCACCCGCACAGTTTAAGTATGGTTTAATTGCCGCTTTGCAGATTATGTTGTTGATGATACGGATGGAGAACTTCTCTTTCCAATTTTATGACGCAAAGCGTCTCAATCATGATACTCCATTAATCTATGGCAGCTGTTTCTCTTACAGTCTCTACAGTAAAACCACTGGGAGATAGAATATTTATTAAAGTTTCCGCATCTGAGGAAAAAACTGCTGGGGGCATCCTTTTGCCTGATTCAGCTAAAGAAAAACCACAGGTTGGAGAAGTTGCTCAGGTAGGCCCTGGTAAACTTAATGACGATGGTTCTCGACAAACTCCAGAAGTGAGTATTGGCGATAAAGTTCTGTATAGCAAATATGCTGGCACAGACATTAAATTGGGAGGAGATGAATATGTCTTGCTCTCAGAAAAGGATATCTTAGCTGTAGTAGGCTAAAATATTTGTTTCAAAAATTATTAAAACTTATTACTTAATCACTGCCTAAACATGGCTAAAAGAATTATTTACAATGAGCAAGCTCGTAGAGCGCTCGAAAAAGGAATTGATATCCTTGCAGAGTCTGTGGCTGTAACGCTTGGACCTAAAGGAAGAAATGTTGTATTAGAGAAAAAATTTGGTGCTCCTCAAATTATTAATGATGGTGTCACAATTGCTAAAGAGATCGAATTAGAGGACCACATAGAAAACACAGGGGTTGCTTTAATCAGACAAGCTGCTTCAAAAACTAATGATGCAGCTGGTGATGGGACTACAACAGCAACTGTTTTAGCTCATGCAATGGTTAAAGCAGGGTTGAGAAACGTTGCTGCAGGAGCTAATGCAATTACCTTGAAAAAAGGAATTGATAAAGCGACTGAATTTCTAGTTGGTAAAATTCAAGAGAATTCCAAACCTATTAGTGACAGCAATGCTATAGCTCAATGCGGAACAATTGCTGCTGGAAACGATGAAGAAGTTGGTCAAATGATTGCCAATGCTATGGATAAAGTTGGTAAAGAAGGTGTTATCTCCTTAGAAGAAGGAAAATCAATGACTACTGAATTAGAAGTTACTGAGGGGATGCGCTTTGATAAAGGCTATATCTCACCTTACTTCGCAACAGACACTGAGAGAATGGAGGCTGTTTTAGATGAACCATATATCCTTCTGACTGATAAAAAAATTGCCTTAGTGCAAGATTTAGTCCCTGTTTTGGAACAAATAGCTAAAACTGGTAAACCACTAGTCATTATTGCAGAAGATATTGAAAAAGAGGCTTTAGCAACTCTTGTTGTCAATAGATTACGAGGCGTGTTAAATGTTGCCGCAGTAAAAGCTCCTGGATTTGGCGATAGAAGAAAAGCCATGCTTGAAGATATGGCTGTTCTAACCAATGGACAACTAATTACTGAAGATGCAGGCTTGAAATTAGAGAACGCTACCTTAGAAATGCTCGGAACTGGTAGAAGAATAACTATCAATAAAGAGACTACAACTATTGTTGCTGAAGGTAATGAGCAAGCAGTTAAAGCAAGATGTGATCAAATTAAAAAGCAAATGGATGAAACGGATTCCTCATACGATAAAGAAAAGCTTCAAGAACGTCTGGCTAAATTAGCTGGAGGTGTAGCAGTGATTAAGGTTGGGGCTGCTACTGAAACTGAGATGAAGGATAAAAAGCTTCGTCTTGAGGATGCTATTAATGCAACAAAAGCTGCTGTTGAAGAAGGAATAGTACCCGGTGGAGGCACAACTCTAGCTCATTTATCTCCTATCTTAAAAGAATGGGCTGATAAAAATTTAGAAGGAGAGGAATTAATTGGAGCTAACATTGTTGAAGCTTCACTAACTGCTCCTCTTATGAGAATTGCTGAGAACGCTGGTTCTAATGGAGCTGTGATTGCTGAAAATGTAAAAACCAAGCCATTTAATGATGGATTCAATGCTGCCACTGGAGAATATGTAGATATGTCCGCTGCTGGAATAGTTGATCCTGCAAAAGTTACACGTTCAGGATTACAAAATGCAGCTTCAATAGCAGGAATGGTTCTAACCACCGAATGCATAGTTGCAGATTTACCTGAGAAAAAAGATTCAGCTGCCCCTGCTGGCGCTCCTGGTATGGGCGGTGACTTCGATTACTAATTAAACAATAGTATTTAATTAAATTTTTTAAAAGGGATCATTGAAAATGGTCCCTTTTTTATTCAACTTTTATGAAATCCAACCAGCGCTAAGAATAATTGCGAGAGACAAAAATATCACTAAAAAAGTCCAAGTTATTTTGTTTAGAGAAGCTTCTGCACTACTTGCGCTGTTGAACATAGAGCTTCCACTGGCGGCTATCCCTCCCATTCCATCACCTTTGGGACTATGAAGTAGGACTAAGAGTATGAGAAGAACTCCAGAAGATACCCAAATCCAACTAATAATTTGAACCATTTCTTAAAAACTTTTATTAACTTTAAACGTGTTGAACAACCTTATTATAACCTTTTAATTCAATTTCTTGAATGAGAGATTTGCCTGTCATTTCTCTTGGTATTGGGAGATTTAATAATTGCAATAAAGTGGGAGCAATATCTGCTAAGCCCGCGTTTTCTCTTAAATTAATTTCATTACCCATATTTGGTATTTTTCTTTTTTCACCTTCAATCAAAATTAATGGAACTTTATTTGTTGTGTGTGCTGTCCATGGTTCTCCTTCAGATCCTTTCATTACCTCTGCGTTACCATGATCAGCTGTAATAACAATGCTTCCGCCCATTTCTCCGGTAGCATTAACTATTTGACCTACACATTTATCTACTTTTTCTACAGCTTTAATTGTTGCATCCATGTTGCCTGTATGACCAACCATATCAGGATTGGCAAAATTGATTACAATAAAAGCATAATTCCCACTTTTAATTGCTTGAGAGCAACTAATAGTTAATTCCTCTGCAGACATTTCGGGTTCCATATCATAAGTTGCGACTCTTGGAGATGGAATCAAATGTCTCTCTTCTCCAGGTAGAGGAATTTCAACTCCTCCATTGAAAAAGTATGTTACGTGAGGATATTTTTCAGTTTCCGCGGTTCTATATTGTTTAAGTCCGTTTTCTGACACTATTTGGCCTATGAAGTTATTGAGTGATTCAGGAGGAAATGCAACTTTAACGGGGAAGTTGGGATCATATTGAGTAAAAGTGACAAAATCTAGATTTGGATAATTTTTTCTTTCAAAGTCTGAGAATTTACTGTCTGAGAGGGATTTAACTATTTGTCTTGCTCTGTCTGGACGAAAGTTAAAGCAAATCAAACTATCCCCATCTTTAAGATAGTTTTCAGACATTCGTATGGGCTCTATAAATTCATCAGTTATGTTTTTGGAATAACTTTTTTTTATATAATCATTGGGAGAAATATTTGTTATTTGAATATCTGGATCAGTCAGATTAGAATATGCCTTTTCTGTTCTATCCCATAAAAGATTTCTATCCATTATCCAGTATCTTCCGCAGATGGAAGCTATTTCGCCTACGTTAAATTTTTTTATACATGACTCTATTTGATTAAGATATTTCGAGGCACTTTTTGCAGGAGTATCTCTTCCATCGGTAATAATATGGATTGCAACTTTTTTAATTTCATTATCAGATGCCCATTTTATTAAACCTAATAGATGATCGATATGACTATGAACTCCGCCATCAGAACATAATCCCGTGATATGCAAAGTAGAATTATTTTTCTTTAATGAATCAGCCATCTCTTTTAACTCATTTACCAAGCCTAATTGATTATTTTTTACAATATTCGAAATCCTTACAAGTTCTTGTTGTATTATTCTGCCAGAACCAATGGTGAGGTGCCCCACCTCAGAATTACCCATTTGACCATCTGGGAGGCCTACATCAGATCCACTAGCACTTATTAAGGTGTGAGGGTAAGCATGCCAGAGTGAGTCCATAATTGGCGTACTGGCATTTTTTATTGCATTATGCGATTTTTCTGTTCGATATCCCCATCCATCTAGTATTGCAAGAACTACAGGGCTCTGAGGAACACTTAATCTTTTTATATTTTTGCTGCTAATTTTTGACATATTTAGATCAAATTCATTTTTAACTGATCCAACCTTAAATCTAGCTTCAAACGTTACTCTTTAACAATTTATATTTAACATAGTTAGCTTTTGCTAATTTTATGAAAACATTAGATGAATTTTATTTCTTGATAAATCATGTCCAAAAAGACAAAAAAGATCATAATACTTACTGAAGTTGAGCTTAGAAAAACTATTTCGCGTTTAGCTTCCGAAATTATCGAAAAAGTAAAAAAATTGGATAACCTTCTATTGGTCGGTATCCCGACTAGAGGAATTGAGTTGGCCGAAGTGCTAGAAAAAGAATTATATTCGAGAACAGGTTTAAGAGTTAGAAAAGGAACAATTGATCCAACTTTTTATAGAGATGACCAAAATAGAGTTGGAACTCGCCTAATACAAGCTGCAGATATTCCAACCCCTATTGAGAAACAAGAAATTCTTTTAATAGATGATGTAATTTACACGGGTAGAACAATTAGAGCTGCAATGGATGCTTTATATTCATGGGGCAGACCTCAAAGAGTGATGTTATTAGTAATGGTAGATAGAGGTCACAGAGAATTACCAATTCAACCAGATTTTTGTGGTAAGAAAGTGCCAACTAGTAAATTTGAAAGTATTAGTTTACGTTTAAATAATGTTGATAAAGAAGAAGGAGTTTTTCTTGAATAGCTTGCTTTCAGAAGATATTTCCTAAATTATATTCTCCCAAAAATTCATCATTAATATCAAAACACTTAACTAATAAATCAGCATTTTTGGTAAGTTTAAAAAATAGTTTTAAATTGTCTTCTCCAATATTAGATTTATTTTTTAATACTATTTTTAAAGGTTTTTTGTCCCATTTTATAATTTCTTCTTCATTTTGAATCTCTGATAACTTTGGTAATCCATTTTCGAAAATAACATCATATGCTCTTTCTTTTTGTGTTTCTCCAATTATTATTTCGAATATTTTCTGATTCTTTTGACTGGCTTGAAGGATCAGTTTAAAGGGGGTTTCTGTTGGCCATGTTTGCCCTTTGCAAAAAATAGGATGCCAAAAGTGTTTTTGCAGTCTTTTATTAAATAATCTTATAGATAATCCTTTGTTTAATATGTCTTTAATTTTTACCCCTGGTGTCATTGCTAAAGCTCCCAAAGCTATTGATTCAATAGGAGGTGGCGACTTTATTTGGATTTTTGAAATTTTTTTTGTTATCCATTCTTTAATCAAAGGTATTTGAGTTCCTCCACCAACCAAAACAATTGCATTTAAATCATCAACTGTGCAAAATTTGCCTCTTGCTTGATTTAATAAATCTTTGAGTAAAGAGTTAAGGTGATTAAGAAGATTATTTTCAATGAGTATTTTCTCAAATATTTCTTTACTTAGGTAAAATTCATTTTCTTTATTTTGTTCAGTAAATAATTTTATTGGATATTTATTTTCATATTTGATAACAGATGAGCTTAGTTTACATTTTATTTCTTCTGCCTTTAAAAGATTATTAATATGATTATTACCTGGAATAAAATAATCAACTATCCATTGATCAAAATCTTTCCCACCAATTTTTGAGCCTGTTTTCCCAATTATTTCAGCACACCTTATTTTTTGTTTTGAAAATGAGCTTACATCATTCCCTTTAAATTTTAATAGCTCAGCTATTGGATCAGATTTCCCCTCTCCTCCTTCTATTTTGACTATATTCATATCGACTGTACTTCCTCCGATATCTAATGTCATGATTTTTGAGCCAAATGGTACATTGATTCCTAAACTTGCCGCAGTAGGCTCATCAACAAGGGCTATTTCATCTACATATATTTCCTTGCAAAGGTTAACTAACCATTCTCTATATCCCTTGTATGTATCTATGGGAGCAGTTAAAACAAGTCTTTTGATCTCATACTTGTGCGGA
The DNA here is from genome assembly GCA_902591275.1 of uncultured Prochlorococcus sp. Lineage (GTDB taxonomy): Bacteria > Cyanobacteriota > Cyanobacteriia > PCC-6307 > Cyanobiaceae > Prochlorococcus_A. Next base: position 30,038 of record CACJAC010000007.1, read on the forward strand.
ATGTTTGCCCACAAAATTTGAAAAAATTTTTCGCCACATTCATTTGGGTTTAAAATATTTCTCTGGTTAATTTTTTCATGAGAATTTCCAATTAATCTTTTAAAGTTCGAATGAAAACATAAATCAGAATTTGAGTTATCCCTCATCTTTAAAGCACTAATACCAATTTTAGGAATCATTGAAGGTTTCTCGAACCAAACTGCTGTAGGAATAACTCCTGGAGATGATGTAATATTAGGAATTTCTACTAAAACAGAATTAATATCTTTTTGATCTTGAAAAGCTATAACAGTATTTGTGTTGCCTAAATCAATAGCAAGTGTTCCAGATAAACTTTGTTCCATAAGAAAATATTTGAATCAATTAAGTTCTTTTTGTAATTTATGTTTTGAAACGGTCGAATAAATTGTAAAATATATTTTATAGTAAAAATTTTTTTTTAATGAACATATCAAATAATGCAGGCCTAAATTCTAATGATCTTGCAAAGAGAGGCGAGAGCTTGATAAGAAATTCAACTAACAGATATCTAACTACGGTGAAAATTGCTTTCAGAGCTAAACAAAGACGTTTTGATGATTTTGATGGTTTGTTAGAAGAGTCAACTATTAAACCCGTTCAAAGGTCAATTATTGAACTAAGCGATGAACAAGATCAACCAGATTTACTTCCAGGCTAATTTTGGTAAAAGACAGGAAAGGATGGAAATTACTTAGAGATTTTAAAAAAGGTAAATACTGCTTTTTGATTGGTGTTGATAATTGGTCAATTGAGTTGCAAAAAAGTGAATTCCATTCACTTTACCTTCTACTATTAAGAATTAATGAACAATTATTAGTTATCAAGGATGAACTAATGGATGAAGAATCTATTACTTTAGAATTAGAACAACTTCCTTGGTATATTCATTTAGAGGGGAAAAAGAATGAATGGAGTTTAAGGTTTGTTTTTGAAAGCCAAGAAAAAACAAGATCCTTCGAAATGTATTGGCCGATACCAATAGCACAAAATTTATTTTTTGAAATAAAAAAAATGTGGGAATCAATGGATTAAAAGATAAATAAAATTGGAAATTTTACGAAATATTTCCCCCTCCATAAAAAAATTTTTCACAACTTTTCCACAGTATTTTTTAAAAAAATATCTGATTATCTAAAGCATGTGGAAAAATTCTGATTTTATATAAATCTTTATATTTAAATAAGGTTTAGTATTACAAAATTAATTTTGATGCCCCCCCCTCTTTATGACTGAATTCTTATTATTCTATAACCTGAGACTGTCTCTTAATAATGCTTGTTGACGATTTATTAATTTTGGAGAAAACTAAATCTTGTAGATTAAATTCCAAAAATTTTTCAATATGCAAGATTTAAATTATCACGAAAATTCAATAGTATTAAATCATAAAGATGAAGTAATAAGTTTCAAATGTGAACTTCAAGAAAATCTTCAAAAGGCTATGAAAGAATTTGTTGAAGAGCATCCTAACTGGGATCAATACAGGATACTGCAAGCCGCTATTGCAGGATTTTTGATGCAAAAAGGATTTCAAAATAGGGATTTAACGAGACTGTATATTGGGAATATGTTTTCAATGAATTTTAAGGACTAAAAATTTTTATATTTTTTCTAATAGTATTTTTGCAATATCATTTCTGACGGGTAATATAGATAACCTATTTCCTTTTTTAACAACTAATAACTCATCCTCATTAAATAAAATCTTTAATTCAGGTAAACTTAAAATCTTATCTGACTTAGATTTATATTTTACTTTTACACAATCCCATCTCGGATTATCAGGTTTCGATTTTGGATCAAAATATTTTGAATCTTGCTCAAATTGAGTAGGATCAACAATATTTAGATCTATTACCTCCATAAGTCCTACAATACCTGGTGGTTTACAATTCGAATGATAAAAAAAAACTTTATCTCCTTTATTCATTTTTCTCATAAAATTTCGAGCCTGATAATTTCTTATTCCGTCCCATAGAGTTACACCGTCATTTTTTAAAGTATCTATGCTGTAAGCATCAGGCTCACTTTTCATTAGCCAGAACTTTTCTTGAGTCATATCAATAGGTTTTTGAAAAAAATAGTTGTTAGTCGCATGATTTGCTAGTCAAAGTGAAAATTTACAGAGTGATCTGCGCAATTAATAACTATAAATTTATTATCCATCAAATATAATATTTTGAAAGGGAGACAGATGGTATGTGGTAAATAGTATTGGTGTTGCATACATAAGTCCTAAATCCAGACTTTTTATTTTTGGAATAATTGACAGTTGGTCTAAAATTGGAATGGTAATTAAGTCTTAAATGATTGGAAGTTTACCAAAATTAATTGCACTTCTTATGGTCTTGCTTCTTGTAGGAAGTACTTTTGTAGGTGGGATTTTTTACTTTCTAAAATGATGGCGAATACAGATCAGAAAACAATATTGCTTGAGCAAGCTTATGAGGAAGTTAAGGTCATTTGCACGAAGTTTCAAGATCAATCAGGAGCTACAGATATGGAGGTGAAAACCTTACTAAGAGAACTTGCTAGGGTTTGGGAAAAAAATATTGATGAAGATCATGACATAGATTGGGAAGTTTAAAAAGAACTTCTAAAAATACTGTTCTTTTTCCAACCCTGCTCTAATAGTTTCTTATATTGCTTTCTCGCATTTTCTATAGTCTCAACCCTGCTACCTTTTACAACTGGTTTGTTACTTCTCTTATAAACACATCCATAGGAGATCATCATTGCATTAATACAAAGACTAGGCTTAGATAAATCTTCAAATGGTTCAAAGACTTTTATCCTAATTCTGTTCTTATTTATAAGAGTAAATTTCTTCATTACTTACCTTTGGATAAAAGATAATTTAAAAATACACCTCCAAAAACTAATAAACCACCCATAGCTACAAATTCAAGTAAATCTAATATTGATTTATCAGTATTTATTTTCAGAAAAGTTAAAGCAAAAGCTATTGGAGGGAATAATAATATTGCTTTTGGAATAAGTGCCTGATTCCATTTCTTTGTAACAGTATCTTCTTCATTGAGTTCTTGATACAACTTTTCTAATTTTTTTTTGCTTCTTCCATTAAAAAATAAATAAGCGAATAATTTTTTTAATACTAAAAATTAAGCTTAATCACTGCGAGTTAATAGTTATTCAAAATACTATTTCCCCCTTCAACTAATTGGGACAACTTTGCCATTTTACTAATACCTATTTAAGTATGAAAATTTCTTGATAAATAAAAAAACATCAAATAATTACGTTTTATTGAGCGTTATAGGTCTAATCCCTTTTAAATCAACAAATAAAAAAGGCAAAGCTAATTGATCCTTATTGTAGTTTGACTGAAAATCAAAAATAATTGATTCAACGTTAAAATTTATCCCTCAGCGGGAATTAAAATTGGAACATCTTTTGCTCCTATTGCTGCAAACCAAACTATTGCACTATCAGTTTTTGCATTACCCATTGTATGTTTTGGTGTCTTTGGACCAACTATAAAAGTATCCCCTGCTGAATAGATGAGATCTTCCATCCCTTGTCTTTTGACAATAATCGTACCTTGCTCAACATTGCCTAATAATGGAATTGGATGAGAGTGGAGAGGAACTGTCCCTCCTTCAGCTAACTCGACTCTTTGTAATCTTATTTCTGCTTTTCCTTTTGGGTATTTAAGAGCATCTCCATCCATAGTCTCAGAACCTACAAAGACTTCTTGTACATCAACGGGAGATTCTGCAGCTATTGAAATACTAGGGTTGATAAGCATTAATCCAAAAAAGAATGCTATGAATAAATTTTTCATCATCAATTTGAATTTCTAGAAAATTATTTAGACATATAGTATTTATTTTTTTCTTTTTTGTCAGGACTTGATTTGACTTTTCAAGTTATTTAATCTTTATAAATTATTATTGCAGACACTGATCAAAATCATACTTTTGGATTTTATTAATTTAATTCTTTCATCAATAAATTCCAACCTATTAATGATGCATCCTTATGGAAGGATTCTCTTTCCTCGCACATAAAACCATGATCAGCTCCTTTAACTTCGACATAAATAAATCTCTCATTTAACGGATCAAGTTTTTTAAATCTTTTTTTTATTTCTAATCTATCTTGTAAGGGAATTAAATCATCTGAAGACCCGCATATGAAGTTTAATTTGCCGGAAACTTTTTCCAGTAAATCTATAGGTGCAAAATTAGTATCCTTTCTTGGCGCAGTTACCCCTGCCCCATAAAAACAAAATGTACTATCTATTCCTTTTAACGAAGAAGCTATGACTGCTGCATGACCCCCAAAACAAAATCCAATAATTGAAATTTTCTTTTTTGGATATTTTTCTTTAACCCAATTTAGAGCTGCAGAAATATCTTTAATAATATTTTTTGAAGTGGTTAAATTTTTATGATGCCTTCCTAATTTCAAATCTTCTTCTCTGTATGTTAAATCTAATTTTGGAGCTGTTCTACCATAAAGAGGTAAGGCTAATACAGGTACATTTTGTTTAGCTAATTTTTCACAAAAACTCCTTATCCAGTGATTTATCCCAAACACCTCTGGTAAAACTATAGATATATATTCACACTCACTATCTGAATCTACCCACCAAGATCTAAGAGGTAAATCACCACTATAAACGTTTGTCCATTGACCTTTCATTTGTGAGTACATAAAAAGTTTTTGTCAAAAAAAGAGTAATTTTACTCTTAGTTTAGATCGATAGTAATTGTAAATTTTCCTTATTCTATTTTATAAATTAAATCTTAAATTTATGTAGAGAAACTTATATTGAACTCATTTTTATATAAGTTTTATAAATCGAATTAAGTAGTCTTTTTTACCAATTAAATACACCTGTTGTTAAATAAATATATTTGTCCTTGAAAAGCTCCTAAAAAATACTTTTTCTTGAAATAAAGATTGACAAGACATTCATAAAAAAAACTTTTATAAAACATTAGCTTCTTTTATGCATTATGTTTCTAACCAAAAAGACTCGTTTAAAAATTAAGGATATCTTAAAGAGGATTTCATTAGATGAACATGTTGCATTAGAAGAAAGAATTTATGTAGAAAAGTTTGCAAAACATAATTCAACTATATGGACATGGCTTAAGAAAGCTAATAGCTTGAGGAGATATGGCAAACAAAAATCAGATGGAATAAATGGACTTATACAGAATCTTGGCCTTGATGGTTTAGAAACTGAAAATCATTTTGATCCCAAAAATGATGATCTTGCTGATTGGTTTAGTGGATCTCCTGATTGGGTGAGGAGGAGCTAATCGAACTTCGTTTCAAATAAATTTAAATTAATAATGAAAAAAGGGAACTTCCTCAACTTGTCTTGGAGCACAATCACAAATTCCGAATTGCATACATTCCATTTGAGCATCAGTTAGTTTTCTCTCAATTGATAACGTATCAAACAAACCACCAAATCCATGTTGAATTTTATTTTTAATTAGATTTCCAGAAGTCATAATTAACCCTCTTTCTTAGAAGTTATTTAGTATTAGTTATATAAAAGAATCAAGAGTTTTAATACCTAAAATACAAACTATAAATTAATCGGTTTTAAAATATTTCACTAAATTCATAACCAGTATTTTTGCTCTAGGAAATATGACGCATCACCTTTAAATTAGACCCACTGATTAGAGGTTTCACTTCATGAGTACTTACAAAACGAAATACTTTAAAAACAAAAAAAAGATCAATAATACTCTTTGGTTGGATAAATTAATTAATCAACTTGAAAAAAAATCTAAGGGAATTTGATCATGAATACATTTAGAAATAAACAATTCAAAAATAAATTAGGTCCCAAGTATGCATTCTATGATTGTCTTCGTAGTTGCGAAATTAAGAGTAATTCTGAAAAGTCTTTAGAAAAATGTGTCGAAAATTGTGAACCTGGTCCAGTACCAAAAAATCTCGATGGCTAAAAATAGGAATTCAACGTAAGAGATTATTTTGTAGTGAATCTATAAGTAACCCATATTGTATTTTTTGATAAATTAATTCCAAACTAATAACTCTTAAACTAGAGATTTAATATTAAAAATTAAGGTCCACCAAAACTAAAAATAAGGTGTATATGGTACTTCTGTTTTTAATGAATCTCCGTAGTAACTTTCAGCTGACTTAACTAAGATCCAATAAATAAAATTCAGAAATGATTTTTCCATAGGAATATCTATACCCTTTCCTAATTCAAATAAGAATTTCAAATAAAAACATCGTAGAAAATACTTAACTGCAGAGATTAAGATTTTCTTAGTTATGCTAAGTGCTATTGTTCATTTAATTTATCTGCATATTCTCTTAAAATCTCAGCTATCTTTTGAGGTGGAATTTCTTGTTGATATTCACTACATAAATAAAAAAATTTATCTAAGAAATCTTTCTTTGAAGAGGATATAAAAATTAGGGTTTCATTTTAAAAATAAAGTATGCAAACCCACCAAGCAATAAAAAACTCACAACCCCATAAGTAATCGCTATGCCGTATGTGGATGTCATTTATTTATAAATACATAAGCAGAATATAAATAAACTAAGAAAACTCCAATAGCTAAGGAACTTACATAAATAAGAAAGTTCCAAAATTTATTTAGTTTAGGTTTTTTAAATTCTTTTTCTTCTTCTTTAATAATCATTTATTTTCTTTTTCTTTTCTGGCAGCATTACCTTTTGCTCTTAATACCAAAGTTATAATAAGGGCAGTGCTTAATATCACAGCATCAATTAATAGGTGCGGGGAAATATTCATTAGCTGAAAAGAGAAATAAGAGGAGTCATTATCTTTTCAGCAATAAACCTATTAATCATTAAAAAGAGGGGTTTAATACCTCTAAGTTTAGATCGAATGTCAATCAGTGTCTATTTTAGCTTTTTAGTTTCTTTTGAAAAACAGTATTTTATTTAGCCAGAGCAAGAGAAGGCACCTGCAAGAATATTTTTAAAAATTGGTGCTTGACCCAATGCATATAAAAAGAAAGTTGATGATGCTAGAGTAATAGCTATTTTGGAAAGTTTATTAAGTTTTAAATTTGATACTTTTGAAAATGCAGAGTTCATTTTTCTATTTATGTACTGAAAATATATTAGCTGAATAGTTAAAATGTTCAGCATCAATATTTACCAAAGAATAATTTTATTGCTCCTTTTTCTCAGCTTGAATTTTTACTAGTTCAAATTCTTTTTTTGAAACTATTCTGATTTTGTATGCTGGATATCTTGTCTTCCACCATTTATTGATCGAAATAGCTACTCCTTCTAAATCTTGAGCACAAATATTTACCCATAGAATCTTAGTTTCAACTTCTTTGTAGAATTCCCAACTTGTAGGTGAAGCCATTAAAAATCGCAAATGAAAAAATTTATAATTGTTGAAAAAATTCTATAATTTTTGGTAAATGGTCCATGAGCTAAAACTTTTGTTTTTTTTAAAGTGGATTTAGTTAAAGATATAGGATTTGCATTTAGTAGTAATGAAAACTTTAAAACAAAATATTTAAATCACTTTCGCTTTCTAGGAAATTATTACTTTTATATTAGAACGAGTTTCAATTAAAAAAATATCTCCGCAAAGAAGGGGCCAAAAATTGACCCCTCTTGGTGAAACTCTTCCAAAGAAACACCCTTATCATTTTACTCTGAAAGATGCAAAGTTATAGAAATTAAGAAAATCAAAAATAACAATTAATGCGACCTTTTTAAAAGGGTTCATATTCCTTAAAAAGTTTTTACCTTTGCGGGTACTCATTTTTCTATATCTTTTATTTATATCCAGGATTTATTATAATTAAAGGCTTTCTTATTATTTTAAATTTTTTTAAAGACGTGAAGCCCTTAAATCTTCAATTGAAATGAGGCCATCATCTGCATTGAAATTCAAATGATCAAATTGCATCAGTTTAAGAATTTAAGTTTCTTCTTTAAGTGCAAGATTAAAACCTTATCTTTATTTGCAATAGATATAATTAACCAACTTAACTGAAATTAGTTATTAAATGTTCATAAAGCTATGAATTTAAATATTTAGAGCTAAAAAAACTTTTGATTGAATTAGATGGAAATTCTACAGATAAAAATGATTCTCCATAATGAGATTCGGCTGATCTTATTAGTAACAAGTAAAAGAAATTTACTAAAGCTTTCTCCACGAGGATTTAGTAACTAATTTAAATAAACTCATAATTTTTGTAATAGCAATATACAAAATAAATTTATAAGCAATCAAGATATTTATCTCATAAAGCATGGTTTCATAATAGTTAAGAAAAATTTGCAATTTACGCTTTAAGCAGCGGACTAAATCCTCGCGGATTATTGTACTTTAGCCCGCTCTATTTTGTAGCAAAAGGAAAAATAGGAATGGTAGGTAACTAGAACACCAATTATTACATTCATTCTGAATGAACCTTTATTGGTTAATTGATGAATAGTATTTGAGCATATGTCGGTGTTGTTTATTGTATAAATATGCTACAAAACTTTAGTTATATCAATGGATTCAGTATTTTTGCTCATTGATATATTTATTCTTAGAATAATATTATTATTAATGCATAAAAAAGGTTTAATTTTGAAAAAAATAATTAAATTTTTTAAACTACTTAAGAGAAGAATTGACATTCAGAATGCAGAGGCTGAATTGAAATTTATATTGGAAAATAAATAATGGGATTCCCTCATTGCCCCATTTGTGTAGTTCTGGCATTTGTTTCGGTTTTTATGGGATTTACTCGTAGTTATATGTTCAATATTCTTTTTAGGGAGTTTTTGAGAGCAGAATCTAATTTTAAATTGAGGTTTAGTTTCTATTAATTGTTGACATCTAAGTATAAATACTTTATTAATAGATTGTAGTGAATACTACAAAATCGTCCGATCTACCATCTGATAGACCGCAGTACGACTTAAGCCATAGGACGGGGACTTGAGCAAGTTTAGGAGCTGCATCATGGTAAACATGTATTTCAATGGAACATCATTCGTATATTGTAGAAAACAAGAAGAAAAGGTTATACAGCTTACTTATAGAGGATCTATTTACTTGAAATAAGATTATTAATTTCTTTTATAAAAAAGTTAGGACATCTATTGATTTTTTTTGAACTCAGTATTTATTAATACTTTATAAGAAAAACTTATTATGATTATATTTTTTGCCTATTAAAAAATTCATATATTCGTATATTTAGTAACGAGAAATTAATTTAGAAATAACTAAATTTGTAATTAGATTTTTAAAAGGTTATGCAACCTATTTCAGAAGAACTTTACAAAAAAATAGTTGAGAGTTCTAAAAAATGAGTAAGTTACTAATTGCTTTATTAGCATTAGATATAGGCGTTAGTCTTTCTAAAGTTTTTATTTTTACCTGAAAATCAAATTACTTAACAAAAGAAGCAATTGTTTTCTAAAAAAAGAAATATTTACTGGGCATTAGTATTATTTATTTGAAATATTTATTTTATAAAATAAAAAATTAAACCAATAAAATAACTACCTACAAGTATTAGCATCGTTAAAGAGCTATTAACTTTGCTAATCCCATAAAGATTAATCCGTACTTCCTGTAGATCTTTGCATCCAGTTAATTTTCCAAACATTATTTACTTTTTTAAAAACTGATGTAACTGTTTTTAAGTCATCATTAGGTGTCCCTTTATAAGTAAATTTTGGACCTAGTGTAATAGTACATATTACTTTAATTTCGCTTAAAAATCAGAATCGTTGAATTTTGGTTATTTCTGCCTTTTTTTAAACTATATCATCAGTATCATTTGTTCAAACCCTTTCGCATCTATTGGATTACGACTGGATCAAATGAATAAAAATCTTGTTTTGCATTGTCGATACAATGAAGCCATTTTTTGGATTAGCAAACTCATTAAATAATGACATAATTGTTTCTTTATTGCTCATAAAAAAATAAGGGTTTTTTCCCCTACTAATTTGGATCTACTATTTTAAATTTATAAATCGAACTTGGATAGTTTTAAAAAAAATTAGTTAGGATGTCTAGAAGTATTAGATTTGTAATGTAAACCATGATGAATTCATTAAACAAATTATTGCCCGTTAGCAAAAAAGTTAAAAAATATTTGCCTTTCTTTATTGGATTTAAGTTACTTACATTTACTGGCTTTCTTACTTATTTAATGAATCGCTAAATTAGACAACCTTAACAAGAATAAAGTTTAACTAAATTAAGATCTAGTGAATAAAGAAGAACGAATAAAAAGATTTAAGTCTATGTCTAGTAAACAAAGACAAGAATTGATATTAAAAAAGATGAAAGAGAAAGGAATAAAAATAGGAAGTGGAATTCCTAATAAAAAATATGATAGCCAAGAGGTTTTTGAATTAATTCATATTGCAAATTGCTTCCCAGAATTAAGAAAGAAAAAATAGCAAAATATTTGGTTTTCTTAAGTTACGCTATTTATTTCACATCCCTTAAGGCATCAATATTTAATTCTCCTATCAATCCTAGATTCATAAATACTGCTTTTTGATATAAAGGGAATATATGAAAAACTATTTTTGTTGGAATAAGAAAACTACTATAGATACAGAACCGATTTTTTATTGTATTTAAAAATTTTTAAAAATCCCGAACCTAAGATAAGAAATATAATCCCTCCTATCAGAAGAATAGATGATAATTGATCGGGAATAACTTTTTAAGAAATATATTTAACTGTTCTTTTGAAATCATTTTTTTTTTCCTGTTGTGGTCAAGAAAACTATTTCAGATATTTATACTCATGAAAAAAATTTAAAAATATTTGATGATTTAATTTTTAAAAAAGAATTTTTCACAAATTCAATATAATAAAAACTTTATTCGTTTAATAAATACTTAATTAGTTCAAAATATTTTTCAAATTATTAACAAAGATTTAGCTCAATATAATAAAATTCGATTTAATTGATATGAACCTTTTAAAGGAAATTAAGAGTAATTTATCAATTTTCTTATTATTTTTATTTTATAATCAACTTAACTTAAATTAAAAATGCTTAAGAAATTTTTTTTAACTTCTTTTTTACTTTTTAGTTCCCTAATAACTATATATCCTTCAAAAAAAGAAAATACTAATTTTTTCGATTATTGTTATTCTCTAGAAAAAATAATTTCTAGAAATGCAGTAGAAATAAGTAATAATCTATCGAAGAATTTTAAGCCTTTAGCAAAAGATATTACTCTATTTGGGACTAACAAAACTAAAGGTGCTTTTGCTAGTAAGATAATCAATCAATACAAAGATTCCAAGAAATTATTTATTGTAACTTTTGTTCCAAACCAAATTTATTGTTTAGCAGGATATTGGATTGAGGTAGCAATTCCAGGAAAATTTGAATCTATTTTGTATAATAAAAGCAAACAAAAAATAAATGAATATAAAAATATAAAAAAAGAAATAGACGAATTTATTAAAGACTTTAATCTCGAATATAAATCTATAAAAAAAGAAATTAAAGATTTTTTTTAGAAAATTAAAATCCTTTTTCTAAAATAATTGGTTTATTTGTTATTTTTGATTCATTGGTTTTAGATTGCAAAATAAAAAACAATTGAAATCCTACAATGAACACAACCCCAAAAATTGATAAAGAATAAATAATTTTTTTCGTGAGATTAAATTTAAGCTTGCTTTTGGTAAGTTTTTCAAACAAACGAAATTTTTTAATTGATAATTGAGCATCTTTATTTAAAGTATTTTCAAGATGATTTTTGTTAATTAGTTCTTTTTTATTAAATTTTATATTTAATTGCATGCTATTTTCTGAAGCACCAACTTTGTAATTTGATTTCTCATAAAAGAATTCATGAATATTTGAAATAGTTTTTATTTTTTTATTCTTAAAATCAAGCTTTGTTTTTTCTAAATTATAATCAAACCATTCGTCATAACTAATGAAGTTGGGCTTTGCAAAATAAGACAAAATTCTTTTAAAAAAGTACATTAAAAACATAAGATAAATAAAAAAAGAAAGTTATTTTTGTTCGCAAATTTAATTAAACATGTTTTTAAATCATCATTTATTTTTAACTTCTTATTTAAGAAAATTTGACAAATTTACTAGCTTCTAATTATTTGATTATTTTTTTGTGAGTAATTTTTCTGGAAAATTAATTATTTTGATTTTCTAGTTCCACCATAGGAATAATTTGTATGTCTAGAAATTTGATTCCAGCATTCTTTACAACAAAAAATCCATTCCGTATGAATTATGGATTTCACTCTGTAATGAGTTTTATCTGGCTTATTACATAAATCACATTTTTTCATTTATCAATTAATTTTTTTAGATATACAAAATTTCGATTTTTAAAAGATTCACGAAAAATATTTTATCGTGTAATTATAAAGAAGCACTCCACACATCCTGAAGCAAAGCAGTGGTTTTGTTGAGTGCAAAAATTTTTATTTTATAATGCATTTTATTTATCCTTAATAAAAAATATTTTATTATACATCGAAATTAGAACTTTAAAAAGAAACTCACGAATCTTATTTAATTGAATTTAATATAATTCCATTAGACTTAGAAACTATGAACATTTATCTTTTTTGGATACTATTTTTAGCATTATGGGCAATAGTTCCCTTAATGATTATTAAAGGTAGAGTAGACGAAGAGCCTAAGATCCAGACTTCCCCAAAAGTTAAAGAAAAGAAAAAAGGTTGGTTCAATTAAGGGAATCTCTAATTTAGTAAAAATAATCTCCAAGTTAATACTTGATAATTTAGATTAAACTCGGAGTAAACTTTATTAAAAGTGGAACAATTAGAAAATAATTTTCTTTATCTGGTTGTACTTGGAGGTAGAGCAAAAAAATCTAATATTGAACTACACGACGTTAGATGGGTTGTTGGATCTAAAATTGAAGATACATATGATACTTTAAGAAAGGACTGGTTTGGATCTTCAAGAGGGTTGCATATTGATAGCTATAAAAAAATAAAATATATAGATGGTTATAAGATTAATTTAATAAATTTTGAAAAGGATAAAATTAAAAAAAATCAATTAGTTAAAAAAAATAAGGACAAAAAATATTTATGGTTTGTCAATATTGGAGGCTATAGTCCAACTTCTATGCAGGAAAAACATGAGTTTGGATTAATTACAGCTTCAACTAAATTAGAGGCAAAAAATCTAGCTAAATCTAAATGGCTTATTGGCTGTAAAATGAAGCATAACGATGATATTGCTTCTCTAGAAATTTTATTTAGTTGCGATGATTGCAAAGTAATAAAAAAGATAGGTAAATGGGAAATTGAATTAACACCAGATAATAATTTAATTGAAGAAAATAATTATCCCGATTGGTATGGTTATCAAAAACTTGATGCGATATAAAGATCTTAGAATCTTATAAATTCAAAAGAATTTTGCTAACTGGTTATATTAACATTCATTTATAAAAATTTTAAAAAGAACTTGATTTTTTCAATAAATAAACTCCACCCGCCAGAGAAATTATTACAGGTAACCATGCAGCAAAAATAGGATGTAAAATGCCTTTAACCCCAAAGGAACTAAATACGAAAGACATTACATAATAAATTAATATAAGGATTACGCTTAATCCAAATCCCTGACTTTTTGAAGATCTCAAATTTGATTTAGATCCTAAACTGCTTCCTATTAAACCAAAGACCAAGCATGCAAAAGGTAGAGTAAATTTTTCCTGAATGCGGACTTTAATTCTTCTGAGCTCCTTAAAGTTTCTAGTTTTTTTATAAATCTTTTCTGCTTTTATGGCCTGCTTTAAAGTCATTTCATTGGCATCTTTTGGTACTTTTGCTAATTCCAAGGGTCCTTCTATAAATGGGTATGTATATCTTTTAAATTGAATATTGCCTGTTTGACCATTTCGATCGATTGATACAAGACTTCCATTTAAAAAAGTCCAAGAAGAATTTTTTTTATCAAATATTGCACTTTCTGCTTTTAAAATTTGTTCTATATCTTTTCTAGATAAATCTAAAACAGTAACTTCTTTCATAATATTATTTTCAAATCTTGATGCATAAAATATAT
>CACJAC010000008.1 GCA_902591275.1 uncultured Prochlorococcus sp.
AAACTAATTTTATCTAGATCTCTAATTATTTTCATTGCGCCTTCATAGTCTATCAATCCTCTCACTATTGGGCTTGTCCCTAAAGCCAAGGCATTTCTGAACTTATCTACCAAAGTAAGTTGTTCGGTGGTAAAAAAAGCTTTAAGTCCGTTAAATGGAGCACCTAAAGGGAATCTGAAGTCTAAAGATTTTAAATCACCACCATTATTGATAAATAGATGAGTATGATCTTTTGGAAGTAAATTGTCTAGAGCTCCCACTTTTTTCATTAATTTAAAAAGATTTGCATAATTGTAAAAAAATACATGTAAACCCATTTCTATGTGGTTGCCATCCTTATCTTCCCAACTACCTACTTTACCTCCCCAAAATGACCTGCTTTCGTAAATTTCTACTTCGTGACCTTCATCAACTAAATTGACTGCTGCTGTAAGACCAGCTAATCCAGAACCAACTATTGCAATTTTCACTTTTTCTTAAAATTATAACAAATCAAGTTTGGATAACGTTTGTTCTATGCATCCTATCGATTAAGTTTTTATATTATAAATAGTAGAAATCCCTTGTTTATGGAAAATGTAGAAGTTAAACAGGAAATTAAAAATTCTGATGATGGCAAAGGTATCTTAATTACGAATGATGCTATAGAACAAATTTCAAATTTATTAAAGTGCCAAAGTGATAAAAAAGCACTAAGGGTAGGAGTGAGATCAGGCGGTTGTAGTGGGATGAGTTATACTATGGATTTTATAGGAACTAATGAAATAAATTCCGATGATAAAGTTTATGATTATTCATTAAAAGCTGAACAAAGCTTTCAAGTAGTTTGTGATCCTAAAAGTCTCTTATATATTTATGGAATGCAATTAGATTTTAGTAAGGAGTTAATTGGAGGTGGCTTTAATTTTGTAAATCCCAATGCTTCTCAAACTTGCGGTTGTGGGAGCTCCTTTGCAGTTTAATAAATAATGAATAACGAAATTAATCCCATCGAAGAGGATTTTAATTCAGCTCTATCAAGATATAAAGCGGGGCAAGATTTAATTCCAATAGTTAAAGATTTTCAAAAAATTATACAGCAAATTCCAAATCATTTTGCTGCATGGACCTGTTTATCATGGCTTCAATTACTTTTGAAAAATAATGAAGAAGCTTTGGCAGCTGCCAGACAAGCTGTTCGATTAAATCAGCAAGATCCACAAGCAAGAATGAATTTGTCTTTAGCTCTTTTGGCTACCAATAATAAAGGTGTTAGGGATCATATTGAGTTAATAAAAAAAATGTCTATGATGATTCCAGATGTGAAAAGTGAGTTGAGAGAATCTGTTGAAGACGGATTAAGTAGATATCCAGATTGGCCTGAGTTAGCCAAAGTAAAAAAATGGTTGGAATTTTAAATTGTTCAAAATTTTAATTTTAAGTAATGGACATGGAGAAGATCTATCTGGCAGTCTAATAGCTAAGCAATTCGTAAAAAGTGGTTATTCTGTTCATGCTTTGCCAATTGTTGGTACTGGAAACCATTACGAAAAAGAAAAAATTAAGATTATCGGCAAAACTAAAGAATTTAGTACTGGAGGAATTGGCTATAATTCTCTTAAGGGAAGATTTACTGAGATATTTGGAGGAGAAATATTTTATCTTCTAAAAAGATTATATTTAACTTTTAAAATAAGAAAAAAATATGATTATTTTTTTATAGTTGGAGATATTGTCCCAGTATTTTTTGCATGGGTTTGTAAGAAAGATTTTTTTACATATCTAGTTGCTTATTCCAGTCATTATGAAGGGAAGTTAAAATTACCATGGCCTTCAAAATTTTTCTTGCTCTCACAAAAAGCAAAAAAAATATACACGAGAGATTCCCTTACAGCTAATGATTTAACTTTGCAATTAAAAAAGGAAGTGTATTTTTTAGGAAACCCATTTATGGATAAGTTTTTTCCAAGAAATAAAGAATTAAAGAAAGCTGAATTTAGTATTGGATTATTTCCAGGAAGTAGATTCCCTGAGACTTTAGATAATTTTGTTTTGATTTTAGACGTATTAGAGGCATTGTCAGATTTGAGATATTTTCAAAAAATTAAGTTTAATTTTGCAATAGTTAATACTCTATCTTCATTAAAAATAAAGGAGATATTTCAAAAAAGAGGATGGTTAAAACTAGAAAACATAAAAGATAATCTCTTGCAATTCCAATATAAATTTTTAGAAGTGAATGTATATTGGAATAATTTTGAAAAAATATTATTGAAAAGTAGATGCTGTATCAGCATGGCAGGAACAGCAGCGGAGCAAGCGATTGGATTAGGAAAACCGGTTATTCAGATTGAAGGTAAAGGTCCACAATTTACAAAAACTTTTGCAGAAGCGCAAAGACGTTTGCTTGGAAAATATGTTTTTTGTGCCAGTAAATATAAAGATAAGAATGATCAAATCAATCAGACAATAAAATTGATTATAAAAATAATCTATCTCATAAAACTAAATAAGAAGTTTATGGTCTCATGTAATGAAAATGCCAAAAAAAGACTGGGTGAAAACAAAGCTTGTCTTAAAATGGTTGATGATATGAATATTGTTATAAAAAATGACTGAGGAGAATAATCAAAATAAGTTAAAACAGATTATAGATAATTTGTTATTAATAAATTTATTTACAGTGATTTTTTTTGCAATATTTTTTATTTTTGCAATCATCATGCAATTAAATGGAATATTTATTTTTATTAATTTTATTCAGATAGTTTGGAATCCTCTTTTAGTTCCATTGATAACAATTCTTATTATTGGTGCTTTAGTAAACGGTATTAATTCTTGGTTGAGGCATAAATTGCTTTCTCAAGAAGAGGATATTTAAAAGTATAATTTTTGAGTTTACTGCTAATTACTTTTTGTCCTTCTAATACAACTTTTGCCCCATCTCCTAACAATATTTTTAAGACCGCTCCAGGCACTGGAAGTAAATTAGGTCTATTTAGACATTTGCCTAAAGTCTGAGAAAAGTCTCTCATTAATACTGGATTTGGTGCAACAGCATTAAATACTCCCGAATACTTTTTATCAACTAATGATTTAGTAATTAATGCACATAAATCAGTTCTATGGATCCAACTCATCCATTGCTTACCTTCTCCAATTGGTCCACCTAATCCAACTTTAAATATAGGGAGCATTTTTCCTAATGCTCCTCCATCTGACTCTAGAACAATTCCAATTCTCAAGATTACTAATCTTGAGAAAAATGGTTTCTCAGCAGCTACAGCTTCCCATTTTTTGCAAAGTTTAGCTAAAAAGTCTTTTCCTCCAATACTATTTTCAGTGAATTCACCAGATAAACTTGTACCGTAATAACCTATTGCTGATCCATTTATGATGACTTTTGGGTTTATTTTTAAATTTTTAAGGGTCTTCATCATAAATTTCGTGGTGTTAATACGACTATTTTCAATCTCCTTTTTTTGTTCAGAAGTCCATTTTTTTTCTGCTATGGGTTCCCCCATCAAGTTAATAATTCCATCTGTCTCTCTTAAAATATTTAGAAGATTTTCGTTATTCCAGTTTTTTTCTTTTGATAAATCTATTTGAAAAAATTTAAACTTATTGAAATCAGAATCAACCTTTAATTTACTTATTGGTTTTCTGCTTACAAGATATAATTCGTGATTTTCATTCAGTAGTGTTGGTACTAATTCTTTACCAATAAATCCAGTGCAACCAAGTAGTAAAAGACGCATATCATATAGATGTTTATCATTTAAGGCTATTAAATTTTTTAGATGTTTGTAATTATTATTCTGGTATAAATTTTTTTCAATATTTTTCAAACAAGTTTTTGTATAATAAATCTCAAATAACTTTCTTGAATTTATTATGACAGATTCTATTCCAAAGAAACCTCTCAAGAAAGGAAGCTTAGTTTTTGTCGCTAAAGCAAATTATATAAAAAGTATCGAAGCGCTAGCCAGTGATAATGATCTTCCTAATTATGTCTTTGAAGGTCCTGGAGAGATTCTTTCAGTCAAAGGCGAATATGCCCAGGTTCGATGGCGCAGACCTGTTCCAGATGTTTGGTTGAAATTAGATCAACTTAAAGAATATACTCAATAAAATTTTTTATCTAGAAGTTTTTATTTTTTTTTCTAAAGACATCTTTGATTTAATTCTTTTTGCTTCTTTGATCATTTCTTTACCATCAAATAAGTAATTATCTACATATCCTTGTGTATATCTATCAAATTCTGATAGCGCATCTTTTACTTGTGAAAAACAATGATAAAGATCGAGGCCTAAAGCTGAAATAGACTTTGGTACTATTTTTTTGTTATAAATTTTTTCAACTTTTTCTATTTTCTTTTGTGAAAGAATTATGTAACTGCAAAAATTTTCCATTAGTTGGTCATCATATGGATCCGCAGATAGTTCTTTTATTTCTTTATTCAAAGGTTTAATTATTTGACTAATTAGTCTATTTATCGGACTATAAATTTCTTTAATCCATGTTTCAACTTCTTTGTCCTTAATTGAAGAATTATATTTTTTTGAATTAAATTTCTCTTCCCAATTTTCATTTAATGAATCAAATGATGAACTGGAAGAGAAAAAACTGCTATCGTATTGTTTCTTTTTGATAGGGTCATTCAGAGTTTCCCAGGCATTTTGTATTGCAAGAAATCGTTCTTTTTTACCGCCTGCATCAGGATGATGTTGCTTAACTAAAGAGCGATATGAAGATTTAATTTCACTTCTTGTTGCATTTTGTTTAAGACCTAATTCTTCATATAAATTTTTTCTCATTTTTATAAATTAACCATTAAAGATAACCATCTTTTCTCGCTTTAATTGAGGTATTAGATTCAAACATTGCTGTTGATAAATATCTTTCTCCAAAACTTGGAAGAATAACTATCAATCTTTTATTCATTAGTTCTTTTCTTTTGCCGATTTTTATAGTTGCTGCTAAAGCTGCACCGCTGCTGATGCCAGATAAAAGGCCTTCCAATCTAGCTAATAAACGCCCATAATAAAATGCTTCATCGTCATCTATTTTTATAATTTCATCAATTAATTTAGTGTTAAGTACTTTTGGTACGAAACCCGCTCCAATGCCTTGAATCGAATGAGATCCTGCTTTTTCTCCGGAAATCACAGCACTTTTTTTGGGCTCTACGGCATAAATTTTGCAATTTGGATTAACTTTTTTCAAAAAACGTGCACAACCAGTAATTGTTCCTCCTGTGCCTACTCCTGTAACTAGTCCATCTAAATTGTTATTGGATTGGGACCATATTTCTTGGCCCGTTGTTCTTTCATGAATATCCGGATTAGCAAAGTTTTCAAACTGATTAAATTGATAGCTATTTGTAATGGTTGAAGACAACTCATTAGCTAAATCTAAAGCACCTTTCATTCCGTCTTTGCCTGGTGTTAGCTGTAATTCAGCTCCATATGCTCTCAACATCGCCCTTCTTTCAATACTCATCGTATCAGGCATAGTTAGTATCAATTTATAGCCTTTTGCTGCAGCAACCATTGCTAATGCGATGCCAGTATTCCCACTAGTTGCTTCAATTAACGTTGTTTTATCTGGTGTTATCAACCCTTCTTCTTCAGCTTTACATAACATTGAATAAGCGATTCGATCCTTAACGGAAGCTGATGGATTGAAACTTTCTAGTTTGGCTATTATTTCTGGATAACAATCAAAATACTTTCTGATTCTATTTAATTTAACTAACGGGGTATTTCCAACTAGAGAAGTTATATCATTTGCTATTTCCATGAAATGATTTTTTTAAAATGCAAAATAATATCTCCTATATTCATAATAATTGTATTTGAAGATCTTTTATATAATTTTCTCAAAAGAATTTAATTAAATAACTTCCTGCGTAAAAATATTTATTATTATTAAGAGGTAGTTTTTATAATCATTATGTATTCGCTGGAACTAAGTCTGAGATATTCACCTTTTCCACTTTCAATTCAGAAGAAAGAATTTGATGATGTTATACGAATTTATGATGAAATAAAAAGTGCTATGAATGAAACTTTAGAATCCTCAAACTTGATCGAATTAAGATGTGACAAAGTGCAAGATAAACTAATTGCTGTAAAAGCTAAAGAAATTATTTCTGTTCAGATATATGAAAAATCGTCAGTAGCAGGAGGAGCTAAGAGACCAGGCTTTTCTCTCAACATAGATTGATAGAATTTATGCGAGATCCTCATGAAAATGATATACCTCATATTAAATTCAAAGATGTTTCTTTTTCATATCCTGGAGAAAAAGAAAATTTAATTTTTAAATGTAACTTCTCAATAAAAAAACCTGGTCTTTGGATGGTCGTAGGTAAAAACGGGAGCGGAAAAAGTACTCTTTTAAAATTAATTAATGGAATAATCAAACCCAAAAATGGTTTTATTTATTCTAACGCGAATATTGGTATGGTGTTTCAAAACCCTGATCATCAAATATTGATGCCAAATTGTAGGAGTGAGCTTCTGATTAATATTAATCAAAATATAAGTCAAAATGAAATTAATAAAAAAATTGAATACGTGCTTGATCAGGTAGGAATGACTGGTTTTGAAAAAAGGCCAGTACATACGTTGAGCGGTGGACAAAAACAACGCTTAACTATTGCATGCGCTTTGATTAGTGATAGAAATTTTATTCTTTTAGATGAGCCTACAGCGTTACTTGATCAAATCAGCCAATTAAAAGTTTTACAAACTATTAAAAATCTTACAAGTGACCTTAAACCACCTTTATCAGCTTTGTGGATTACTCATCGTTATGAAGAATTAACTTATGCTGATGCAGTAGCAGAGTTGAAAAATGGTTTTTTATCTAACTGGCGAGAACCATCAAAATTTCAATATAATTAACTCTTGTACTTGTCATAAGGTACTTTAAAGAGCTAAATTCATTTTATATTCCTCGGTAGCTCAGCGGTAGAGCGATCGACTGTTAATCGATTGGTCGCAGGTTCGAATCCCGCCCGGGGAGTTTTATATGTCTTAATTAGTCCAACAAAGACCCTATATGGGTCTTTTTTTATGTCTGTCACTAGATTTTCATGTAATTAGAGAAGGACTAGTAAGAACGGCATAGGACATTTTATTAGTCCATTATTAGTCACTTTACTAGTCCAAATTCATGCTTCATTATTCTCAATTACCCCAGACTTTTTTAATCCTCTCTTGAATTTTTTTGGTAAAGTTATCTGAAAGTTTTTTGTTACCCTCAGCAATTCCATTCTCAGATTCAATCCTCTCAACAATGCGTTTCATGTGTTCTCTTATTGGCACTGGAACTTTTATTGAGTTAAGGGTTGCTTGATTCAGTTTTGGTTGTGCTGAACCAGTTAGGTATGGTTCTAGTGAAATTTGATTGAAGTAGAACTCAACATATTTTTGAGTAATGCGGTCTTTGAAACGTAAAACATGTGCATGGTTGTTAACCCAAGTTTTGCCAGAAATGCTAAATGCTATTGGATAATTTCTATCTTTGAGATTTGCACCATCTTCACTTATTAGAAGTAAATCTTCATCAAAAAGATATCCCTCAACATAATCAACGATGCCAGATGCTCCGTAATATGGAATCGCTCCTGTTTTTCTATCACCTTTAGTAATAGGAACTCTTCTGGAGTCTAGGTTTGCCTCATATAGATTATTTAACTCAACCATCTCCCATGAAGGATCAATTTCGAATGTGGGTTTGTAGTGATCAATTACTTGCTTGCATCCATCAATAACTCTCTGATATCCCTCTAATTCATTAACTATACTTTCTTGCTCTTCAATAGGCGGGAGGGGTATTTCAATTTCAAGGAACTTTGCTTTAGTGATATGAGTCATGGTGTTCCCATGAACCATTTCTTCAATTCGTTCTTTGATTTTTAATCCCATAAAGTAAAGATATTTGGAAAGTATTTCTTCTTTTGGTTTTACTAAAAAAATGTGTTGGTTTAGCAGTGCTGATTCTCCTTCCCATATAAAAACTCCTATTGTTCCAGACCATGATATGAGCAGATCTCCTTTCTCTACAAAATATTTTGGGTCGACCTCTAATTTTGTTTTATTAATACTTTTAGATGAGTTAGTAAGATTTTGAATCCTTATTATTGGTTTTCCTTCATGGGACCAATCTGATTGTTTAAAAGCAAATCCATTTTGAAAATTGGCAATCTCGCCTAGTTTGGTCATTGGAAAATTAGATAAACAAATTTCTTGTTCTAGATAATTACCAATTGATAAAGAAAAATCTTGTCTTTCTAAAATTTTATTCTTGGGGACTTTTTTTATTCCTTCGCCTTCATAATCCTCATTTTTAATTTTTTTTAGTAATACCGGGAGATCATTTTCAGCAAGTGGAGTTCTTTGAACACTAAGACTAAATCCGTCATTATTAACTTTCGCAAAGAAAATTTCATCTGATTTCTGGTTTTTATTTTTATCTAAAATCAGAATTGATGTTTTGACTCCTGAATAAGGTTGAAAAACTCCAGATGGTAAAGATACAACACCAATTAGAGAGTCTTCAATCAATTTCTTTCTTAGCATTTTATATGCATTAACTCCCTGAAAAATAATACCCTCAGGAACAATTATTCCAGCACGACCATGGGGTTTAAGATGCTCAATTATGTAGTCAACGAAAAGAACTTCTGCTCTAGTAGATTTAACTCCGAATCTAGAATGAGGTTTTATCCCACCTGTTGGAGAAAAGAAAGGAGGATTTGCCAGAATTACGTCAAAATATTCATTCCATCTATCTTCAGAGGATAGAGTGTCATATTCGCTGATGTTCGGTCTAGCAAAGTTATGAAGATACATGTTTACCAAAGATATTCGTGTCATCGAGGGGTCAATGTCATATCCGATAAGATTGTCTCCAATTCTTTTTCTTTCTGAGGCGTTGAGTTTGTCTCCAATTCTTGCTTGAGTATTTTGAGTAAGAATATGTTTGTATGTAGAAATTAAAAACCCAGAAGTTCCACATGCTGGATCAAGTATAGTTTCATTCTTTTGAGGATTAACTATCTGAATAATGAAATCGATAATATGTCGAGGGGTTCTAAATTGACCTGCATCTCCCTGTGATCCCATAAAAGAGAGAAGATATTCGTAGGCATTACCTAGTTGTTCTGAATTAGAATAATGAAATTTATTAATCTCTTTTAGAAACAGATTTAAAGTAGTTGGATCTTTAAAAGGAAGAAATGAATTTTTGAAAATCTCCCTAAATATGTCAGGAGCATTAGGGTTATTGTATAAATTTTCAATCGCTTCACTATATAGTTTTACTTTCTCAACTCCTCCTAATTTTGTATTGAATAGATGTTTCCAAGAATATTTTTTATATTCATCAACAAAGAAAGAGGGAACGCCACCCATTTCAATTGCTTCATTATCCATGTCATGCATGAATTTATAAATTAAACCAGTAGTTATCTGTTCAACTTGACTTTGAGGACTTGGAATTTTTCCTACAAGAATATTTCTAAGATCATCAATCCTTTTTTTTGTAACGCTATCCAACATTTGCTAACCGTTCCAAATCAACATTTTCTTTAATGTAATTTGGAATTCCTTGTTTTAGTTCGATAGGTAAAGTTTTAAATGCTTCTCCTGATGGATGCACTCCTAGTTCTGCATATCTCTTGCTTTCGATAATATCTCTGAACTCTTCGTCTATTGCATATGCTTCAAATACTTCTTTTGCAATTGCATAAATTGAGTCATCTGGTTTTAATGCTTTATCTAATTTATCGAATTCTTCATCTAAACATTCACGTTGAGAAGGTATATGAGGAATATGATCAAATGCATGAAGCAGAATTTCTTTCATTGAGATTTTTCTATCTATTCCAAGAGATTTTCTGAGTTTTTCAAGAGAGAAATATTCATCCGCTTTGTCTATAACTTTTTCATAAAGATATTTTTCCGCTTCATTAAAATTCTTTCTCTGAACTAACTCTCTCATTAATTGATTTTCAGTTACTTTTCTTTTGAAAGAGGGATAAAGATCTCTATCAATTTTCATCCCTTTATTAGAAATTAAAATTTCTTTTATTTCTGCAATGGGATCTGGGATAGTGCTAATTACTTCTTCGATAGGTGGAGGTGGCGGTGTTGGATTTGTTCTATTTGACGGTTTGGACGGAAGTTTTATAACCTCGTCATAATCAAATTCCTTTTCGAAGTATTCATAATTTCCAAAAAAGTCAAATAAAAGAAATTGTTTTTTATTGGCATCATTATCATCAGGAATTTCTGATTTTGATATCCAATATTCTGAGAAATCACACTTTCTTGTTCCTCTTCCTTTCATCTGAATAAATTCACTTGGAGAGTAAACAGGACGCATCAAACAAATATTCAAAATATCTGTGCAGTCATATCCAGTTGTCATCATTCCAACTGTGACGCAAACTCTTGTTTTGGAAGTTCGATAATAGGGGTTTATTTTTGATTGTCCGTTTAGAGAGTTATTTCTAAAATTAGTCGTCATATTTTGAGAGTCTGTGATATCTGAAGTTACTTGAACTGCGAAATCAGAATTATATTGTTTTGGAAAAAGTTTTTCAGCGAGGATATTCAAAGTTTGAGTCACTTTTGAAGCATGATTTTGCGATACACAGAAAATCAGTGTTTTGCCTATTTCTGCCGTGTAGGGATCTTTGAGTGCATTTTTGATAAATGTTTCAGCGAAAATCGTGTTTGTGTTCTCTGAAAAAAACTTTTTTTCGAAATCTTTTTGTTTGAATGATTCTTCACAATCATTCCCATCTTCATCAACAATATTCAAAATATATCCTTCTTCAGAAAGCAATTGAGTTGTAATTTCTGTTCTAGCATCAATAACTTTAGGGTTCAGTAAATATCCATCTTTTACTCCATCTTCCAAAGAATATCTAAATGTAGGTTCACCGCTGTCGCATCCAAAAATAGTATAGGTATCGAGCATTAATCTTCTTTCTAACTGCTTTGGATTATTGATTTCAACTTCTTCAATATCAACTGATTTTAAGTAGTCCTTGGGAGTAGCAGTTAGACCTAATTTAAATCCAATGAAGTATTCAAAAACTCTCCTGCTTCTTGCTCCAAGAGAACGGTGTGCTTCATCAGAAATTACTAGATCAAAGTCGTCAGGTCGGAAAACTTTTCTATATTTATTCTTATTTACAAAAGATTGAACTGTTGAAATTACAATCTCTGCTCTTTTCCAATCTGACTGATTTTCTTTCCAAATAACAGAGTTAAAGTCATTTTTTAAAACGTCATCAAATTCTTTCTGTGCTTGAGTTTCTAATTCAATCCGATCAACAAGAAATAGAATACGTTTTACGCTGTAACAGCGTAAAAACATTTTTATGATCGCAGATGAGGTAAGAGTCTTACCTGTTCCAGTTGCCATCTCTAAAAGAAATCTATCTTTGCCTTCTTGTATATCTTTTTGAACTGCCTTAACTGCCCCTAATTGATAATCTCGCAATATTCTCAGTTTGTTTTTTTTAAGAAAACCTGCTCTTTTAGTTTCATCAAGATAGTCAGGGTTTTGAAGAAAATTTGGTAGTTGAGTCTTAGCAATGTAGAAGTTATCAATTGCTTCTGATTCTTTTCTAGGCGGATTAAAATTCGATTTTCTTAATTCGAGTTGTTCTTGCGAATAAAAAGAATTAACGATTGTCGGATTTCCTTGTTCAATATCCCAAAAATAATGTTGAAAACCATTCGACAATATTATGAATCGGCAATTTAGAGATTTTGCATAATCTCTTGCTTGTTCTTTGCCGTTTAATGGAGGAGTGAGTTCATTTTTTGCTTCAATTACGCAAAGCGGGAAGGTTGAACTATCGAATAGGACATAATCTGCTCTTCCAGATTTGTTTCTAGTTTCTGTATCTACATTTATTATTCCTTTATCTCCAGGTAAATTCCATCCAGATTCTCTAAGTAACTTATCAATTATTATCCTAGAATTTGCCTCCGACATCGCAAAATTATTTCTATAAAAACTCTAATTTTCTGAATTATATTCTAAAACTAATAATTTTAATTTTTTAAGTAATTTAAAAGTTAATTATATTGATAGTGAGATTGATACAAATTTAATGCAACCTGCTAAAACGCCTGACGAACTGGCAGAAATGTATCCTGATTTAGAACCTTGGCAAAGGGATGAATTAGAAGTTTGGCACAGAGGATGGATTACAAAAATGATGACAGGAGGTGCGTCATCTGAAGAATATTATGCTGCAATTCCTCCTCATCCAGACCCTTATCATCCTGAGGATTAAAGGGTTTAAAAGCACCAAAATACTAGTCCAAATACTAGTCTTTTTGATGGAAATGACCAAAAATGATAAGACTTGTAAGGTCATTAGGCGACTTTGAGAGACATTGTGTCACTCGCCCGGGGAGTTCAATCTCAGATTCTTAAGACTTCAAGTTATATCACTTGAGGTCTTTTTTAATCTTTATTTTTTGGATTTGATTAAGTATTGGGAATATGTTGGGAGCAAGTTTTGATAATGGGGGGACTTTTAAATTTGTAGATCAAAAATTTTATGATTCCTTAATAAAATTTACTTAATCCAATATAAATCTTTTGAAATTAATATAATGTGTCAAAAGTTTAAAAAAAATGAATATTGCCTTAATAATTGCATCAATTGCCAATCCAGTAATTACTGGTCTATTGACTATTTTATTTTTTTTAGAAAGCAAAAAGTCTAAGAAACAGATTGAGTCTATTCAAAGTGCTCTCAATAACGTACAAAAAGAAGTTGTCAGCACAGTAATTTCTAGCGGAGATCAGATTAAAAACTCAATAGATAAGCAAAAAGATGATTTTACAAAATTGGCAGACAGACTAGAACTTCTTTCAAGAGATACAGAAGAGTCTGCTAAAAATTTTGTAGAAATTTCTGATGCGCTTACTAAAAGTTCTGCGGTTAGTAAAGAAGCACTTGGAAAGGTTACCACTGGTTTAGAAAATCATGCCAACTTGGTATCTGGACTAGTTACTGAATTAACTCAAAAGGTTTCAACAACAAGTGCCGATTCGATTAAAGATTTATCTACTCAGATTGGTAACGCTTTAAAGAGTGTCAATGAGAGTGTAGAAAAGATCGAGTCTTCTCAAGAAAAACTAAACTCATCCTTATCGAATGCGATAAATGATCTATCTTCTAAGACTGAAAAAACAACTGATTCTATTAATTCTTTAAAAGAAACACTTAATTCAACAGTGTCTCTATAACAATAATGTCTGATTTACTAAGCGAAAAATATCTTCTTTATCTAAGAGATATGAGTCGGAAAGTGGTATATGGTTCAGGTAGTTCTGGAAACTATTCTCAAGTTTTAATAAGAGGTTCTAAAGGAAAAAAAGCAAAGCAATTTCAAAGAATCACATCACTAAAGTTGAATAATATTATTGAATATTCATCAGATGGTTATCGCAGACAAACTGATCAAGAAAAGATTGGTAACGGTATTTTTTGTGGAGTAGGAATTCTTTCTGGTACTTATACAAAGAAAGTAGGTTCAAATAGTGCTTTAAGGTTAATCGCTGCTCCAACCCTGTATGGTCAAGTTACCTTTGAAGATGATGGGGATTGGGAAATATCCGAGTGGGTAGTTAATTATGATATTGCTTCTGCACTCATTGCTAGAAATGCTGATGAAGAGGAGGAAGCATTTGCAGCATTTGATCCAGAGAGTGATAAGACAGGGAGTCAAATAATTGAATCAATTGAAGAAAGTTTAGATAAATTAAAAGGTAATGATTTAACTATCCTAAACAAACTTTCTCTAAATTTTCTTAATGGATTCAAACAACTTACTGAAACACCTGCTGAAATAGTAGAAACGCCTCTAGAGTCAGTTACTGCTGCTATTAGTGCAAGAGATGAGAAAAAAATAAAGAAGTTCTTTTTCTGTCCAGGTGATTGGGTGTTTTTTGCACCAATTCCTCCTGGATTGAGCACGTATAGAGCACTTAATGACTTAGCGCAAGAGATAAGATTATGAGTACGACTTTATCTCGCTTGCTAGATTCCGTTTTTTCTGGAACTAAATTTGTTCCTCAACACACTGGTATAGAAGAAAATGAAATTTTTGATGTCCTAGCGAGATTACCTTTTTCATTATCAAAGTCACAAAGGACTGCAATTTTTAGAGCACTCAGAAATGACGTCTCATATATTCAAGGTCCCCCTGGTACAGGAAAATCATTTACAATTTCGGCACTTGCAATAGCGGCAAGTGAGTTAGGTTTGAAAGTTTTAGTTGCTTCTCAAAAAACTCCTGCAGTTGATATTGTGCATAAAAAATTGACAGATGTTTTAGGTGAATCTTCTTGTCTTTATATTTCGGATAATCAGAAAAAGAAAGAAAATATGCGAGCAATTATTGATTCTTTAATTGATAAATCAATAGATGTTCAAAATCCAATTGAAGAAAAAGAACTTAATAGGTTAAGTGCAAAAGTAAAAGCGTTAGTTGATGAGAGATTAGATTATGCAAAGAAAATCAGATTATTTGAATCTGAATTAAGAAACTTTTATGATTTGAACAGAAATGCGCAGGATTATAAAAATATCCTTATTCAGGATTGGGGTTTAAGTAAATCAACAATAAAAAGCATTAATCTTATCCACAACCAGGCAAGCATCACAAAAGCAAAAGAATTAGTGAATGAATGCGAATTGATAAGAGAGAAATCTAGAAAAAATGCTGGCAAATTATCATTTAAAGATGCAATGAGATTAAAGATTCTTTCTTCAACTGTCCTTAAAGAATTTGATTTTAAATTAGAAGAATATAAAAAACATAAAGAAGAAGTTTTAATTAGATCTATTGATTATTCAAAGAATTTGGCAGATTCTCAAAATTTAAAAAGAATTATTAAAGACCAACCTCTTGAATCAAATAGAAAAACTTTTAATAGGAGGAATATGCAGTTATATCCCTCGAATATAAAGAATTCGATCTTATCTGAATACTTGGCAATTAGGAATTCTTTTAAAACAAATCAATTATTGCTTCAAAGAAAATATAGAGAAACACTTGATGCTTTTAAAAGAAGACTTAGATGGAAAAATGCAAAAAGAGCAAAAAAAGCAAATTCTGAAATTGATTTCAATTTACTTTTCAATGTTTTTCAAGTAATTATGGGTGAGATTAAATCACTCCATCCATATTTACCTTTTCAGGAAGAACTATTTGATCTTGTGATTTTGGATGAAGCATCACAAGTAAATCTGGCAGAGATTTTTCCTATTTTATTTAGAGCAAAAAGGTACTGTATTGTCGGAGATCATAATCAATTAGGAATCAAAGCAGGAGGGGTAATTTTTGTAAGCAAAGTTTTTGAAAAATTTACTTGGCAAAAATATTTTTCTTCACTTCCGAAATACCCAATAGATTATAAATCCGCTGAAGAAAGAGATTTATTAGTGTCTAGGTCATCAATCTTGAATTTAATAAGAAATGATGAGAATCCAGTATCTGCAACTCCTGTTCAACTCAATGAACATTTTCGTTCTTTGCCAATGCTTGCAGAATTTACAAGTGATCAATTTTATAAAAATGAAACTTCTGATTCTGGTTTGCGCATAATGACTGCATTACCTGATAAGAAAGCGATAAATGCATTTCAGAATATTGAAGTACAGACTAAAAGAGAAAAAAATTCTCAGATTAATAAAGGTGAAGTTGATAGAGCGTTTAAAATTATTGCATCAATAATTGCCGAAAAACCAAATCAAGATACAAATCCTGTTTTTGAGATACCTGACTTGAAAAACGGAAAAATTTCTGTAGGAGTTGTTTGTTTTATTAGAGATCAGGTGAACTATATGAAGGATGAAGCAGAAAAAAGATTTGATGATGATCAACGAGCAAAGATTTCATTAATGATTGGTACTCCAGAGGAATTTCAAGGAAATGAGAGAGATGTAATGATTTTCACGCCTGCAATCGATGAGAATCAAAAAAGGTCTAGGGCATTTATGGAAGATTCCAATAGATTTAATGTTGCCACAAGCAGATCTAAATTCTTTACCTTTTTTGTTCATGGAAAAATTCCATCAAACATGAATTTAATGGAAAAAATGCTCACAAAAATGGGGCAAGGTAAAAGTGAAATTCAACAGATGGACGCTGGTTTTCTTCCGATTGGTTGGAGTTTTAAGAGATCAGCATGTGATTCTGATTTTGAAGAAGTAGTAGCGGATGTTTTGGAAAAGCAAATTGTAGATGAATTCCCTGAAAGACTAGTTTTATATAATCAAGTAAAAACATGTGGTTATAGATTAGATTTTGTTATTTACGATAAATTATCTAAAAAGGCGGTTGGGATAGAAGTTGATGGAAAACATCATTATCTTGCAGATGATTCCTCTTATACCGACGAGCATTTAGAAAGAGCAAATTCATTAAAAAGAGCAGGTTGGATTATTAAATATTTACCTTATTGGAATTGGTTTGAGGATGGTTGGATTGAAGATGATGCAGCAGCAGCAAATGATTTAAGAGAATTTATTAGGAGATTTTTTGCAATTGAAAATGAAGAGGAATTTAATCCTAGAAACACAAACGATAAACAACTTGTTGATCAAGAGAAAAAGGATTTATCTTCTGAAGAAACAAATTTCTTATCTATACCCCTATATTCCTCTGAAAGAACAGGTAGAGAAAGAACAAAACCTTTACCAAAAGAATTCCTCAAGGAATGGAATAAAGAGATACAAGAACGTGGTGATTTGAATCCAAAAAAGGAATTAGA
Source organism: uncultured Prochlorococcus sp. (assembly GCA_902591275.1). Lineage (GTDB taxonomy): Bacteria > Cyanobacteriota > Cyanobacteriia > PCC-6307 > Cyanobiaceae > Prochlorococcus_A. The sequence continues at coordinate 16,808 of CACJAC010000008.1, forward strand.
TTAAACCCTAATTACAATTTCTTTTTTTCTATCCATTCTTCAATTTCATATTTTATAAAAACTTTTATTCTTGGAGATAATTTTCTTTTCGATGGGAATTCCCCTTTTTTGATTAATCGATTAATTGTTGAAACTGAAATGCCAAGTAATTTTGAAACTTCCTTGATAGTTAAAAAGGGGCGATTTTCTTGATTATTCATGGTGGGGAAATGGTGGGGAAATATATCAGAATCGCAAATTTCTTATGTCATATTCAGTCATACACCTTCAGGAAACATCACCCTGACTACCGCCCGGGGAGTTTTATATGTCTTAATTAGTCCAACAAAGACCCTATATGGGTCTTTTTTTATTTCTTTACTTTTTTTGTCAAATGCTGGTTAGCCGAAATAAAATCAAGTATATTTGATATATTATTAAGAACAGTATATAGAACATTTTATATACTAATACTCATCTTTGATAAATTATATTTTAAAATTTAATAGGATTTTTTTAAGAACAGTAATTAGAACACTTACAAAAGCCTCCACAAAAATGAAAAAAAAATAAGCTCTTTGATTGATTTTCATTTTTAAAATTAAGATATATTTTAATTTGTATCTTTTAAATTAATTCACCGCGCAGGAAATTTTAGTCATCCCACATATCCTTTTTCTCTTGACTTAAATTATTATTTTCGAGTAATTCTTTTCTTTGCTTCTGAGAATCTATTTCTGTTTCAATTACGTTTTTATCTTCAATGTATTTTGTTTGTATTTCTAAGATAATTATTTCAAACTGTTCTCCAAAAAAATCTGACATTTCTCTCCATGCTTCTATTTCCTCTTCTTTGCCAATAGTATCGTTGATCTGATGAGAAATAATTTCTAATACATATCGTTTAAGTTCTTCATGACTCATCGATTCAACTTTTTTTTGAATGTAAAGTTCTTTAAGAATTTCTAGTTGTTTTTTTGATAAATCAGAATAGATAATAGACTTCTTTTTCATAGATACATAAATTTTTTTTAATATAGACAAAATTATTATTTTAAACATTTTGGAGAAATTAAAAATTCTAAACTTAGTTAATTTCTATTTGAAAATTGAAAATCTTCATTAAATTCAACTTTTCTAATGTCTTTTTAATGGCAATCTGAATTAGATATTCTTTCAATTTGAACCATTATTTGTTTCTAATAAACCTTTGATTATTAAGAAAAAGTAAATAGAATCGAAAGAAATTCTAAAATTTCAACTTTTTTAAAATTTGCAATTTCTATCTAATCGATTGCTATCACAAAGTTATTTGATAAATCTAATTGATAAAATTGTTTACAGTAATTAAGCAATCTTTATAAATTCTTGAGAGAATCATAGTACCAAAAATTAATTTTAATTTAATAGTTCATAAATATGAAAATTTCAATCCTTTTAATTGAAGACGATCATGATATGCGTGATTTGGTGGCTAAGCATTTAGAACATTCTGGGTTCGATGTCCAAAAAGCTGAAGATGGAATTAAAGGACAAGCATTAGCTCTTCAATATTCACCAGATCTAATACTTTTGGATTTAATGCTGCCAAGTGTTGATGGTTTAACTTTATGCCAGCGACTAAGAAGAGATGAAAGAACATCTAACATTCCAATTTTGATGATAACTGCGTTAGGAGGCCTTAAAGATAAAGTTACTGGGTTTAATTCTGGAGCAGATGATTATATTACTAAACCATTCGATTTAGAAGAATTATATGTACGTATAAAAGCTTTATTAAGAAGAACTAATAGAGCACAATTAAATTCTAGTAATCAGCAAGAAATATTAAATTATGGCCCTTTAACTCTTGTTCCTGAAAGATTTGAAGCTATATGGTTTGAATCTCCTGTTAGGTTAACGCATCTTGAATTTGAACTTCTTCATTGTCTTTTACAAAGACATGGTCAAACTGTATCTCCAGCATTAATTCTTAAAGAAGTGTGGGGATATGAACCTGATGATGATATTGAGACAATAAGAGTTCATATTAGACACTTACGCACTAAACTTGAACCCGATCCACGCAAACCCATTTATATTAAAACGGTATACGGTGCTGGATATTGTCTTGAGTTACCTATCGGTTCTCAAGTGGAAACTGCTAAGCAAGAGTTCATTCAAGCAAGAAATCCTGACTTGATAAATTCTGCAGTAGATTAATCTCATGTATCTTCCATTGAAATTTTTAAAAAAGTTATTTCCCATGCCAGCCTTGGTTGAATGTTTTTTCTCAAGAGGTATTTTAAATTTTCAAGTTTTTTAACTAAACCGATATTTTTTGTTTTTCTCCACCAAATTGTTTGAATTAAATTTACTAAACTAATCTGTTGAAAAATTTCTAATTTTTCAGATATTGATTTAGATATTTCTAATATTTCCAGACTATTTTTGATTGGAGAACCCAATTTATTTAAAATTTCATCTGAAATATCATTCCAAATTTCAATATTTTTCAATAATTGATTTGGAGATCCATTTGCAGAGTTTATTAAATCTTCAAATTTTAACTTTGTATTTATATTTAATTTAGAAGTATCTAAATATTTTTTTAAAATTGACTTTATTTGTTTACTAGAAAAAGATCGAAATCTGACAATTTGACATCTTGAGATAATCGTATCTAAGAGAAGGTTTAATTGAGATGTTAGTAAAATAAAAATGCCGTTACTAGGTTCTTCTAAGGTTTTTAAAAGGCAATTTGAGGCTGCTTCGTTTAAGAGGTGTGCATCAATAATTAAAACAATTTTTTTTTCTGAGTTTATTGATTTTTGACTAAGAAAAGTTTTGATATTACGTATTTGAGCAATTTTAATAATCTCAGATCCACTTTTTATTGTTTTTTCAAGATCGAAACTTCTTGAACTTTTTGATGCCACTAGAGAATCAGGTTCAATAATTAAAAAATCAGGATGATTATTGTTTGCAATTCTATCTTCAACATTTTCGCTTGGTGAAGACTGTTTGAAAATCTCTTTTATGAATTGAAGTGCAGTTTGCTTTTTGCCTAATCCATCAGAACCATAAAATATATAACCATTAGCCAATGATTTGTTTTTAATTATGTTCTTAAGAAAGGTATTGACTTCTTCATTCAAGAAAAAATTATTTTTTTTAACCTCAATCATTTGTAATTAGAAAAATTGTTTAACAAAGTTTCTCTAATTTGATGAGAAATAGTTTTAAGATTTTGTGAAGCAGATATTACTTTCCAGTTTTTTTGTTTGGCAATTAGTTTGAAGCCTTCATTTACTTTTTCTAAAAATCTAATACCTTCTGATTCCATTCTGTCTGGAATTTCATTTTTTCTTCGGAATATGCTCTCTTCTGGAGAAATTTCTAAGAAGAAAGTGAGATCTGGAGATACTCCTTGACACACAATAGATTCAAGATTTTTAATTATATCTAAATTTATATTTCTTCCATAACCTTGATAAGCCAGTGTGGAATCGGAAAATCTATCACTTACTACCCAATCATTTTTATTTAAAGCAGGTGAAATAATTTTGGAAACGTGTTCAGCTCTGTCCGCTGAATAAAGCAATAATTCTGCAAGGGATGAAGGCTTGTTATTTTTATTATTATCAAGAATTAGTTCTCTAAGTTTTTTTCCTAAAAGACTGCCTCCAGGCTCTCTAGTAGTGATTAAGTTAGACCCTTTCTTTAATAGACCACTATTAGGAAGCCATTTAGATAGTTCATCTATTTGGGTAGTTTTACCACATCCATCAATACCCTCAATAACGATAAATTTTCCTTTCATTTAATCCAAAGATAAAGCATTAATTACAACTGTAATAGAGCTAATAGCCATCAATAATGCTGCTATTGAGGGAGTAAGAAGAATACCGTATTTAGGGAATAAAATGCCGGCAGCTAAAGGTATTGCTAGTAAGTTGTAACCAAAAGCCCATGTTAGATTTTGCTTTATTTTTCTTATAGTTTTTTTTGCAAGATTTAAGGCGTAGGGTAATCCATTTAGTTGATCTCCCATTAATACTACATCTGCATTAGCCTTGGCTATTTGAGTCCCTGATCCTACCGCAATTCCTAAGTCTGAGGATGCTAAGGCTGGGACATCATTAATACCATCACCAATCATTGCCACTTTATTATTAATTTTTAAATTTTCTATAGTCTTTAGCTTCATTTCAGGAAGAAGATCCCATTTTACTTCTGTTTCTTTACAACCAATTTTTTTTGCTAAAGCTAAAACTGTTTGTTTTCTATCGCCACTTAAAATGTTGATTTTAATTTTGTTTTCTCTCAAATTTTGGACTGTTTTAATTGAATCATCTCTGAGTAAATCGCCGAGCAAAATAAATCCTAATAACTTTTCCTTGATACTTACGCCAATGATAGTGTTCGTTTTTGTTTCTTCATCTTCAATGACTTTTTTGGCATCACTATCAATAATTATTCCTCTGCTTTGTAGCCATTCAATATTTCCAATATTAATAATTCCATCAATTGACTCAATTTCTCCAGAAATACCTCGCCCTGAATGAGTGAAAATTTTTTTTATTGGAAATAAACTTAAATTTTGTATTTTTGCTTCTTGAATTAAGGCATCTGCTATTGGATGTCTGCTTTCCTTTTCTAAACTGGCAGCTATTTTTAATAAAAATGAATGATCATCATTATTTTTGTAATCAACAATAAAAGGCTTACCTTTTGTTAAAGTACCTGTCTTGTCAAAAATAATGTGATTAATTTTTGAAGCCATCTCAATTTTGTCGCCGCCTTTAAATAAAACCCCTTTTTTTGCTGCTTTACCTGATGCGACAGTGATTACAGTTGGGGTGGCTAAACCTAATGCACATGGACAAGCTATCACTAAAACAGCAATTGACAATTGAATTGCTAAACTCAGGAAATTCTCAGCATTACTACCAAGCGAACTATGAAGTGTATGGCTTGAGTGAGTGATGAATTCATGTTTGTGACTTAGTAAATCAGGCCAGATGTTTCTTGCCCCCTTCCACCAAAAGAAGAAGGTTAAAGTAGCAAAAATAAGAACAAAGTAAGTAAATTTACCTGCAATTTCATCAGCAATTCCTTGAATGCGAGGTTTTCTAGCGTTTACAGACTCAATAAGATTTACTAGTTTTGCAAGAGAAGAATCTCCTCCGACCTTTTGTACTTTAAGTCTAAGTGTTGAATTAAGATTTAAAGACCCACTAGATAGATTTTCGCCTTCTTTTACTTCTATAGGTTTGGATTCTCCAGTAATATGTGAAACATCAACATATGAATTACCTCGGATAACAATGCAGTCAGCAGGTACTCTGTCTCCTGCTAAAACTTGAATCTCTTGATCAGGTCTTAAAGTGTTCACTCTTATTGACTTTATTTGATTATCTGCTGTGTAGATATTTGCCATCTCAGGTTGAAGATCTAATAATTCTCCAATGGATGAACCAGTTTGATATCTTGCTCTTTCTTCTAAGTAACGCCCAATCAGTATGAAGCCTAACAGCATAACTGGCTCATTAAAAAAACAAGGAAAACCAGTAGCAGGAAATATTAAAGATAGAAGACTTGTTGTATATGCGCTAATTACTCCAAGAGCTACTAAAGAATCCATATCGGGATGGTTCTTAATAAATGATTTAAATCCATTAATAATTATTCCTCTGCCAGGAAATAATAGAGCTAATGTCGCTAATGAAGCGTGAAAAAATATATTACCTAATATTGGAAAATTTATATATCTTCCTTCTGCCAGATGACCTAATCCTGAAAATAATAAAAGTAATAAGGCAAAAGTTAATTTTTTCCATTGATTATTCCACTTCTTTTTTTTTTCTAATTCTGCTTTATTTATTTTTTTTGAAAAATCATTGATGTAAATTTTTGATGGGAAACCATTCTCTTTTAGATTTTCTAGAACTGATTCTATTTCTATATGTTTCTGGGTAATTTCAAAATATGCACTTTCAGTAAGCAAGTTAACAGAAACATTTTCAATACCATCGGAATTATTCAATATTTTTTCAACAGTACTAACACAACCTCCGCATTTCATCCCAGTAACGCTTAATTGAATGCTTTCCATATTTTTCACGATAGAAGCAAATTAATGCTTGACTTTATATTCAACTATAATAATAAATGTAATACACTTTTTAAATAGTTATTTTTTAAATTACTATATTAATTTTATTAGATATAGAGCAGTGCCTAGTAATCAAAACAGAGACAATTTTATTGACAAAGCGTTTACCGTAATTGCTGAATCTATAGTAAAAATAATGCCTATCGCTGAGAAAGAAAAAAAGGCATATATTTATTATAGAGACGGCTTAGCTGCACAAAATAATGGGGATTATTCGGAAGCACTAGAGTATTACAAAGAGAGCTTACTGCTTGAAGAAAATAAAATTGATAGGGGCGAGACATTAAAAAATATGGCAATTATATATATGAGTAACGGTGAAGAGGATTTGTCTATTGCAACTTATGAAAAAGCTTTAGTAGAAAATCCCAAACAGCCATCATGCTTGAAAAATATAGGTTTAATTTATGAAAAAAGGGGAAGATATGCTGAACAAAATGGTGATTTAGACCAGAGGGATATTTGGTTTGATAAAGCAGCTGAAGTCTGGTCTAAAGCAGTAAGACTTTATCCAGGTGGGTATCTAGATATTGAGAATTGGTTGAAAAACTCAGGCAGAAGCTCGATTGATATGTATCTTTGATTCTTTTTATTTTGATAAAGAATAATCAACTGCTTCCTTAATATTTGATATCTCCTTGATATTTATTAAATGTTGAAAATTATTATTTAGTTCCTCCTCCAGTTTTGGAACTACTATATTTTTGATCCCTAGTCTTACAGCTTCTTCTATCTTTGTGCGAAGGTTATTCGATTTTCTAACCTGACCGCTCAAACCCAATTCCCCAATAAATGAGCTGTTTGCCAAAGGAGGAATATTTTTCAAACTTGATAAAATTGATATTGCTACACCTAAGTCAGATGATGGATCATTAATTTCAAAACCCCCACCAGTAGCTATATAACAGTCAAATTCAGATAATTTTATCCCTACGTGTTTTTCAATAACAGCTAGAATTTGATGCAATCTATTTATGCTTATTCCAGTTGTAGTACGTCTTGGGTTACTGTAGAAAGTTTTATTTACCAGTGCTTGTATATCAACTGCTAATGGTCGAGTGCCTTCATTTGTAATCGTAGTCGTTACACCTGAAATATTTTCTTTATTTGTAAAAATTGAACTTGGATTTTTCATCTCTCGTAAACCTTCTTCAAGCATTTCAAAAATTCCAATCTCGAAGGTCGATCCAAATCGATTTTTTATACTTCTTAGTAATCTATGTGAGGAAATATTATCTCCTTCAAAGTTTATTACTGTATCAACTAAATGCTCTAGAGTTTTAGGGCCAGCTAAAGCACCATCTTTGGTTACATGACCAATTATTAAAAGCGCAATATTATTATCTTTGGCAAGATTTTGCAACTTAGATGAACACTCTCTAACTTGAGAAACCGATCCTGGAGAACTTTGCATTTCATGATTCTGGATAGCTTGAATACTATCAATAATTGCGAAACTTGGATTGACACGTTTTATCTCTTCAATAATTAGGGATAAATTAGTTTCTGCAAAAATTTTTAAATCAATACTGTTTTGATTTAATCTTTCCCATCTAATTTTTACTTGTTCTAAAGATTCTTCTGCAGTTATGTATAAAACTTTCTCATTAAGAGATATTTTTCCTGCTGATTGAAGAACTATTGTGCTTTTACCTATACCTGGTTCTCCTCCAAGTAAAACAACAGATCCAGGTACTATTCCGCCTCCAAGAACTCGATCAAATTCCTTAAAACCACTCGTGAATCTTGATATTTTTTTTGATGAGATTTCATTAAATGGTATAGATTTTTTACTGTTTTTTGTTTCTTGATATTTAGGGCTCTTACTTTTTATTTCTTCAACAATGGTATTCCATGAGTTGCAATTAAGGCATTTACCAAAGTATTGAGAAGTTTCAGATCCACAATTCTGACAAATAAAAGTTGATAATTTGCTAGACATTAAGTTTCTGAATGAAGTAATGGAACTAGAATGTTTGGGATATTGCCCCTCTACAAGTTAGATTAGGTTAATAATAAATTCTCTTACTGATTAGCTAATAGAAACAAATGGCTCTATCTAGTCAAACTAAAGAAACTATACTTGTCGCAGATGACGAGGCAAGTATTAGAAGAATTCTGGAGACACGTCTCTCTATGATTGGCTACAAAGTTGTAACTGCAAGTGATGGTAAAGAAGCACTAAAGTTATTTAAAGATTATGAACCTGATTTAGTAGTGCTTGACGTCATGATGCCAAAGCTAGATGGTTATGGAGTTTGTCAAGAATTAAGGAAAGATTCTGATGTTCCAATTGTTATGTTAACCGCATTAGGAGATGTCGCAGATAGGATAACAGGCTTAGAATTAGGGGCTGATGATTATGTTGTAAAACCATTCAGCCCAAAGGAGTTAGAGGCTAGAATTAGGTGTGTTCTCAGAAGAATCGATAAAGAACAAATTCCTGGAATGCCTAATTCAGGATTAATTTTGGTTACAGATATAAAAATTGATACAAATCGAAGACAAGTTTTTAAAAGCGATGAGAGAATTAGATTAACTGGTATGGAATTTAGTCTTTTAGAGCTTTTGGTAAGCAGGTCAGGTGAGCCATTTAGTAGAGGAGAAATTTTGAAAGAAGTTTGGGGATATACACCCGAGAGACATGTAGACACGAGAGTCGTAGATGTTCATATATCAAGATTAAGATCAAAACTTGAGGCTGATCCAGCAAATCCTGAATTAATTTTGACAGCAAGGGGTACAGGATATCTTTTTCAACGGATTGTTGATATTGCTCCTTTTGATGGTAAATAAATGGGGAAAGAAACAGCGCAAAAAATTAATAAGTCCAGAGCTATTAGAAGATTAGTTATTTGGTACAAAAGAAATTCGGCTGTCACTTCAATAGTAGATACTGCTGCTAGTTCTGCGGCAACGGCTAGTAATGTTGCGGGTAATGTGGTTTCTAGTGCTGGTTCTGTTGTGACAACTGCTAGTAATGTTGCTAGTAATGTGGCAGGTAATGTTGCAGGTAATGTAGTTTCAAGCGCTGAATCTGTTGTGAATACTGCTAGCAGTGTTGTTTCAAATGCAAGCTCAATAGCGAAAAATACATTACAGCCATTAGTTTTTGACCCATTAAAGAGATTACAAAATAGCGATAATATTCTAGATAAGGTCGAAGACATTCAATCTAAAAGAATTTGGATCGCAGTTGATGGTATGGGTGGAGATTATGCTCCCGGTCCAATTCTAGAAGGCTGCCTCGAAGCAATAAGTAGATTCCCAATAAATATAAAGTTTGTCGGCAAAATTGAAAAAGTCAAAGATGCAGCAGAAAAAACTGGTTTAGCAGAATTATTAGAAAATGAAATTAATAATAATCGTCTTGAATTAATTGATAGTGGAGAGCCTATTGGGATGAATGAAGAAGCTACTGCAGTCAGAAAAAGGAAAAATGCAAGTATAAACGTTGCAATGGACTTAGTGAGAAATAATAAAGCTGAAGCTGTTTACTCAGCTGGTAATTCAGGTGCCATGATGGCTTCTGCCATATTTAGAATTGGAAGATTGAAAGGTATTGATAGACCAGCTATAGGAGCATTATTTCCAACAAGGGATCAAACTCGCCCTGTTTTAGTTTTAGATGTTGGTGCAAATACTGATTGTAAGCCATCTTATCTGCATCAATTTGCTCTTCTAGGTAACATTTATGCAAAAGATGTCTTACAAGTAAAAAAACCAAGAATAGGCCTTTTAAATATTGGAGAAGAAGAATGCAAAGGTAATGATTTATCCCTAAAAACATTTGAATTATTATCTTCTGAAAAAAGTTTTGATTTTGGAGGTAATTGTGAAGGGCGAGATGTATTATCAGGTAGCTTCGATGTAGTAGTCTGTGATGGATTTACTGGAAATATATTATTGAAATTTCTTGAATCTGTGGGAGGAGTTTTATTAGATATTTTGAGATCTGAGCTGCCACGTGGAAGGCGGGGGAAAGTTGGTTCAGCTTTTTTAAGAAGTAATCTACTCAGAATTAAGAAAAGGTTAGATCATGCCGAACATGGAGGAGCTTTATTACTAGGGGTGAATGGTATTTGCGTTATTGGTCATGGAAGTAGCAAATCTTTATCAGTAGTTAGTGCTCTTCGCTTGGCCCATTCTGCAGTGAATCATGGCGTTATGGACAATTTGAATCAACTGCAAAAGCTTCAAGTTTTAAATTCATAAAACATATTGAGTCAAATTTATGTTTGACTAATATAAGCAACTAAAAAAGTCTTTTGGAAGGAATAAATTTTAATCAGATTGGAGTTTCATTCAAGGGAAGTGGAAGTTATGTACCTGATCAAATCCTAACCAATCAAAAAATTAGTCAAAAGGTTGATACAAGCAATGAATGGATACAATCTAGAACTGGTATTTCTGAGAGAAGAATCTCTAGCGTAGAAGATAATGTTACTGAGATGGGTTATAAGGCTGCTCTAACTGCTGTAGAAATGGCTAATTGGGATATTAAAACAATTGATTTGATTGTTTTAGCTACTTCTACTCCGCATGATTTATTTGGATCAGCCCCATCCATTCAAGCTAAATTAGGGGCAGCTAATGCTGTAGCTTTTGATTTAACTGCAGCTTGTAGTGGCTTTTTATTTGCCTTAATAACAGCCTCACAATTTTTAAAAGGGGGAAGTTTTAAAAGGGCTATTGTTATTGGAGCAGATCAATTATCAAGTTTTGTTGATTGGAATGATAGAAGAAGTTGTATTCTCTTTGGAGATGGTGCCGGTGCATTAGCAATTGAAGCCACAAATGAATTTGATAATTTTATAGGTTTTGATATGAGAACTGATGGGGGGAGGGGTTCTTTTCTTAATCTTCCATCAAAAAATAATAAGGATTCAATAGTTGATGAAATTGACTTTTTACGTGGAGGTTTTTCTCCAATTCAGATGAATGGTCAGGAAGTTTATAAATTCGCAGTTAAAGAAGTCCCCCTAATTCTTCAAAAGTTGTTAAAAAAAATGAAATATAATTCTGATCAAGTTGATTGGCTCTTGTTGCATCAAGCTAATCAAAGAATATTGGATTCTGTAGGAGAAAGGTTAAAAATTCCCAGAGAAAAGATTCTTAGCAATTTAGAAAAATATGGCAATACGTCAGCAGCAACAATTCCACTAATGATGGATGAGGCTGTAAGAGATTATAGAATTAAACAAAATGATATTATTGCTACAAGTGGTTTCGGTGCTGGGCTAAGTTGGGGTGCAGCCCTAATTAAATGGGGTTAAAAACAAAATAGGAACATTATGACAGTTGCATGGGTATTCCCTGGACAGGGTTCGCAAAAAATTGGAATGGCAAAACAAATTGAAAATCTGCCGATCACAAAAGAGAGGTTTAGTTATGCTTCTGAGATATTTGAGAGAAATTTATTTGAAATTTGTGCATTAAATACTGAACCACCAAATCCTCTTCTTGATTTGAATAACACAAGGAATACACAAATTTGTCTTTTTTTAGTTGAATCAATTTTATTAGATGCATTAAAGGAAAATGGGTTTAAACCAACTTATGTTGCGGGACATAGTCTTGGAGAAATCACTGCACTATATTGTGCGGATGTTTTTTCATTCGAAGATTGTGTTTCTCTGATAAAAGAAAGGTCTCAATTAATGGTCAATGCTGGGAAAGGATCTATGGCAGCAGTAATTGGTTTTGATAGAAATCAACTTGATTTATTAGTGCAAAAAATTGATGATATTGTCATTGCTAATGACAATAGCTCTTCTCAAGTTGTCTTATCAGGATCTACAGAAGCCTTAGATAATTTATCGAGAGAAATTGTTTGTAAAAGATTCTTGAAATTAAATGTTTCAGGAGCCTTTCATTCGCCATTTATGAATGAACCTTCATCAAAATTTTGTGAATATTTAAAAAAGATTAAATTTAACAATCCCTCTTTCCCTGTAATAAGTAATTATGAACCTTCACTGTGTAGCGATGCAAACGAGCTTAAAATCAGATTAGAAAAGCAAATGTGTAATGGAGTGAGGTGGCGAGAAACTATGGATTTAATGGCAAAAGATAGTGATCTTCACATTGTCGAAATTGGCCCTTCTAATGTATTAAGCGGTTTAGGAAAAAGACATCTTAAAGATGTAAAAATTTCTCAAGTTTCATCTTCTGGTCAAATATCTTATTAATCAGTATGAAAAATCATACTATTCAAAAATTAATCTATGAATTAGTAAGCAAGCTTTTTGTATTTCCAATTTATAAATTTGTATTTAAAGGTCATTTAATAGGTAGAGACAATATTCCGCAAAAAGATTCCTTTATCATGGTTTCTAATCATGGTTCTTTACTTGACCCTCCTTTGTTGGGACATGCCCTTGGACGTAATATATCTTTTATGGCCAAGGCAGAGCTTTTTCGAATCCCTTTCCTTGGCTTTATTATCAAGGCTTGTGGAGCGTATCCTGTAAAAAGAGGAATTGCTGATAAAAACACAATTAAAACAGCATGTAAGAAATTATCAGATAATAATTGTATTGGAATTTTTATTGATGGCACTCGTCAAAAAAATGGTCGAGTGAATAAGCCCAAACAAGGTGCAGCATTATTAGCCTTTAAAAATCAAAAAATATTATTGCCTGTTGCAATAGTTAATTCACATAGACTAATAAGATTTAGATGGTTTATTCCTTTGTTTTCAAAAATAGTTATTAAAGTGGGCAAACCTGTTCAACCTCCACAAAGTTCATCAAGACATGATCTGAATTCTGTAACAATGCACCTTCAAGATAAAATTAATAATTTGATTGGATGAATATTTAGTTAATTGGAGAAATAGGGTAAAGAGGCAAAACTTTTCTCCAGGAATCTATATTTGATTTTAATAAATTTTTATTTGATAAATCTAATAGTTCTTTCAAATCTTTTTTATCATCATAAGTAGCTTCAAAAGAAAGTTCTTTACTATCAAGCTCTTTGACAACTTTTGGTAAAATTGTTTCTCGAATGATTAGATCCGAGGAATTTTTTTCATTACCACAAATTTCATATTTACCTGCAATAAAACCCTTACGTTTTAAATTTTTGAAAATCCAGAATGATTTTTTGTTTTTTAAGATATTATTTTTTGATGCAATTCTTTTTGCCATTATTTCAAATGAACTAAAACTGTCTAGAGGGCAATTTATTTGTTGTGAGATAGTTCTTGCTAAAACTACAATTAGTCGTGAAGCGTTAAAATTTGCTGGCCCTATGCTGACAGATAACTTATTTATTTTTTGTAAATTTTCTTTGGAAATGAATTTGTTAAGATCATTTATTAAGTTGTTGCAAAGGTCATTATCAAATTTTTTGATAAATAATACATCAGACTCTAGGTCATTGTTTTTTCTATACCCAAAGCCAAAAGAATTATCTGTGCTATGAATCACTAATGTAGAGTAATTTTCTCCTTGATTAAGTTTATTTGTCATCTATTACCTTTAAACAGGTAATTCAATACCTGGATTCAACTTAGACCATTTACCAAATTCATTTTCAAAACTTTCACAAGATTGAACATCCCAATCAGTTTTATAATTACCATTATTATCTTTAACTATATTGACATGAATGAATGGTTTTTTTGCTTTAAAATCAGGTAGATCACAAATATGATCAACACCATGATTATTCTCAACATCATGATATGTGATACATCTATCAACCCATTTACAGTTGATGCAAATGCACATAATTAATAAATAATATGAAAAAGAGCTTTAACACAGATCATACACTAATAATTGACGAATTAGAAACAAGTATAAAATTTCATAATTTGGATTTTATATTAGGTTTTTTACCTAAAGGATCATATTTGGTTGGTGGTTATATAAGAGATATTATTTTGGGAAGAAAAACTGAAAAGTTAGATGTTGATATTGTGGTACCTTTAAATGCAATTGAAATTGGTAAAAAGATTGCAGATAATATTGGATCAAAATTTATAATTTTAGATAAAAAAAGAGAAGTAGTAAGAATTATTCTTAATAATCTTTATATTGATATTGCTAATCAAGTTTCATCTTCCATTGAAGGAGATTTATTTTCTAGAGACTTTTCGATTAATTCAATTGCTTTTTTATTTGATAAGAAGAGTTTGTTTGATCCATTAAATGGTCTTAAAGATCTTGAGATTTCTTTGCTGAGAACTCATTCTGAAAACAATTTATTAAATGATCCTTTACGAATTTTAAGATGTTTTCGATTTGTTTCAGAATTGAACTTTAAAATTGATTCAAGATTAGTTGATTTTATAAAAAAAAATAAAGGGAACTTATATCTTGTCGCAAAAGAGAGAATTACTTATGAAATACAGAAAATAGTAAATGGAGTAAATGCTCTTGATGCAGTATTGTTGATAAAAAAATTAAATATATTTGATAATGAAAATTTATTTGAAGATTCTTTTTTTTTGGATTTAGAGAAAATTAATTATGGAGAACTTGATCAGGAAGAAAAAGATAAATATTTACCATTATTTTTTATCGCTCAAATCTTAGATGTTGTAACTTTAGAGAAACTGAAATTTAGTAAAGCTGATATTGCAAAAACAAAATTATTGCGAAAATGGCACCGTTTCTTGAAAAACAAAAATATCGCTCAGTTAGATGAATTTGACAGATTTAAATTACATCAAGAATTAGAAATGTTTCTGCCATCTTTTATTTTTTATTTACCTCAAAACTTACAATTAGATTGGCTTCATAGATGGCGTGACAACGATGATAAATTATTTCATCCCTCAAATTTAGTTAATGGTGATGTAATTAAAAATAATTTGGAAATTAAGGATGGACCTATATTGGGAGAGCTTTTACAGTATCTTTCTAAGGAACTTGCATATAAGAGATTGAATAATTTTGATGAAGCTATTTATAAAGCAAAGCGATGGATTGAACAAAATGCGCCAAAATGTGATTAAATACACATAGCTTAGTTTTGTTTAGAAGTTCAGACTTCAAAATCAATTTTAAAAATTTATGAGTATTCGCATTTACATTGGCAACTTACCACAAGGATTTAATCCAAAAGAATTTGATACACTTTTAAAGTCAGTTTCTGATTCGATTAGATTTAAAGCAGTTTTAGATAAGGAAACTAAGGAATGCAGGGGGTTTGGTTTTGCGACTGCTAATAATGAAGATAATGCTAATTTATTAATTCAAAAGTTAAATGGTTTTGAATTTAATGGTTCTAAATTAAGAGTAGAGCTCTCAGAAAAGAAAGATTCTGCTTCAAATAAAAGAAATAGTGGAAAATTAAATAAGAATAAGAAGAGGAAAGACTTTAAGAAAATTGTTCACAGTGATGCTCCTAACTTAGAAGCTCCTGATCCAAGATGGGCAGGAGAACTATCTAAATTAAAAGATTTGTTGGCTAATCAGAAGACTCCTGCTTAGTCATTTAATTCTAGAAATTAAAAAAGATATAGGAATTTCAAAAGCTTTTACTGAATTTTTTACAAAAGCTCTATTATTAAAGACATCATAGTCTAGCCTTTCTATAGAATCTAATATTCCTCTGTAAAGACGTAAGGATGTCCAAACGGGCCATCTTGCGTCAGAAGATAACCATTTGATTCCATCTTCAGATTTCTTGAACCAATCGCGAGCCCTGGTTAACTGAAATTTCATTAGTGCTTTCCATTGTTTGTTTATTTCACCTTTTAAAAGTTTTTCTTCAGAATAATTAAATTTTTCAATATCTTCTTGAGGAAGATAAATTCTACCTCTTTGCCTATCTTCGCCGACATCTCTTAATATATTTGTTAATTGATTAGCTACACCTAAAGCTATAGCGGCTTCTGAGGGGTCAGGTTTTGCACTCCATGGAGCGGATGTGTAAGCACTATCAATCCCCATGACATTCTGAGTCATCAAACCAACTGTCCCTGCGACTCTATAACAATAGAGTTTTAATTCATCAAAATCTTTGTATCTAAATTTATTAAGATCCATTCTCTGGCCATCTATCATGTCTAGATAAGGTTGAATACTTTGGGGATATTTTTCGATGGTGTCTAGTAGAACGGCATCTAATTCCGATTTAATGTTGCCTTTAAAAATATTCTTTGTATTTTCTTCCCATGAATTTAAATTTTCTGCAAGTTCATCTTGCGATTTAGTTGAAGCTTCTAAGCTATCCATTATTTCATCTGTTCTTCTACACCAAACATAAATAGCCCAAATAGCTTTTCTTTTCTCTACCGGTAGCAGAAGGGTTCCCAAATAAAAGGTTTTAGCCCATTTTTGGGTTTCTTTTCGGCATATCTCGTATGCTTGATCTAGTTGAGAAATTGAATTTTTCAAAAAGTTTTAGATGAATTTTTAAATTACTGGAATGTAAATCTCATGAAGAAACATTTTGAGGAGTTTTGGAACACTCCTTATTAATAGATTCCGCGCATAATTTACCACTTAAAACAGCTCCTTCCATAGATGCTAAATATTTTTGCATAGTATAATCACCTGTTAAAAAGAAGTTTTTTATAGGAGATTTTTGACTAGGTCTGAACTCTTGGCATCCAGGAACTGCTTTATAAACCGATCTTGGAGTTTTGACTACTTTATATTTTCGTAAGTTTGTTTTATCATCTCCCATGAAATGCGTTGGGAATAATTTTTTTAGTTCCTCCATAGTTGCATCAACAATATCCTGATCACTCCTATTTATCCAATCTTTCGCTGGTGCAAAAACCAATTCAAGCATAGATCTATTTGGATCTTCATATTCTTTGCAGGTAATACTCATATCTGCATAAACACTCAGGAGAGGTGATCTGCTGAATAATAAATGATCAATATCTGTTAATTTTTTGTCAAACCACAAATGGATATTAATAACTGGCACACCATTTAAACCATCTAATTTAGAAAATGCATCTAACCCTTTCCATTGTTTTGGGATCATTAATTTAAAGAGATCTACGGGCATTGCACTTACATAAGCATCAGCCGTTAGCTCTTTCTTTTCGTTTTTGTCTAAAGAGGCGACAGTAAAACTTTTAACAGTGCTGTCCTCATTAAGATTGATTTCCCGTAATGGACTATTCATGTGAACTTCACCACCACGAGCAGTAATATAATCAACCATTGGCTGGCATAGTCTTTCTGGAGGAGCTCCGTCAAGGAATGCCATTTTAGAACCATTTTTTTCTTGTAAAAATCTGTTTAATGCCGTTAATAAAACTGTAGATGATATTTCATCCGGTCCAATGAAATTAAGAGCTTTACTCATCGCTATAAATACTTCATCATTAACTCTTTCAGGTATATTGTGCTCTTTCAGCCAATCTGTCCATGATTTTTTATCACATTTATCTAAGTACTTTTGGCCTCTTAGCATTGCAGGTACTAAACCTAATCCAAATAGAATCTTTTCATTCCATGAAAGCATATCATTATTGCTTAGTATTGCTGAAACGCCATTAACTGGAGCAGGTATATCGGGAAAGTCGAATCTACTGTAAGTTCCAGGCTCTGATGGCTGATTAAAAATCATTGAATGACTTTTCCATTGAAGTCTGTCTTCAATATCTAATTCCTTAAAAAGTTGCAACATATTTGGATAGGCTCCAAAAAATATATGTAATCCAGTTTCATACCAATCTCCATCTTCGTCTTTCCATGCGGCAACTTTCCCACCTAAAACGTCTCTAGCTTCAAGTACAATCGGAATGTGTCCATTATCGACTAAATATTTAGCGCAGGATAAACCTGCTAAACCAGCACCAGCAATTACAACACGCATTATTAAATCAAGAAATAAATTAACACTTACTAATAAGCTACATTAAAGTTAGAACATAATAGTTTTTTTCGTTGATTATTTCGTAAAATTATGGAAAAAATGCTTTTAAAATCGACAACTAGGCATGTAAGAATTTTTACTGCCGAAGTGGTAGATGAGGAATTAAAGTTTCATCCCAATAAACTAACTCTCGATTTAGATCCTGATAACGAATTTATTTGGAACGAAGATTCTCTAAACAAAATAAATGAAAAATTCAATGAATTAATAAAAGAAAGAGCAGGAAAGGATTTAGATGATTATGAACTTCGAAAAATAGGATCAGAAATTGAAGGTTTGATTAAATTTTTGCTTCAAAATGGTCTTCTAAGCTATAACCCTGATTGTAGAGTAATGAATTATTCAATGGGTTTACCAAAGACAAATGAAGTGCTGTGAATAGATCATCCTCAAATAGAAGGCCAAGAAGAGGCTCAAATAGAAGTTATTATCCACCAAATCCAAAGGACATAGATCCGTATGGTCAAAGAAGCAATAGATTGCCTGCTTCTTCTGAACAAAAGATCAACTTTAGTACAGGAACCATTGCCGTACTTGCTGGAGTATTAATTTTAGGAGTTGGTATCGGGAGCGCTATTACCAGTACAACTGATGGCGGGCAGGGAAATATAGCAAGTCAACAACAATTAGATATGGCTGTTCCAGATCCTGAATTTTGCAGACAATGGGGAGCTAGTGCTTTTGTAATTGATGTTGAAATGTATACGACTCTGAATCCATCAACGAGCTTTGTAACGCAACCAGCTCTTCAGCCAGGGTGTGTCATTAGAAGAGAGAATTGGACAGTGTTACAAAAACAGGGCGCAATTAGTAATGAAGATGTAAGAGAATGTAAGCAAAGGATGAATACTTTTGCTTATATTGGTTCTATAAGAGATAAGCCAATAGTTAAATGTGTTTATCAGACTGATGTAAATGAAAATAAATTTATAATAAAAGGTGATGGACAAGCTGAAGACGGCGGGGTAGGTATTAACAAAGAAGCAATTCAGTTTTGATCGAAATTATATATACCTCAAAGGGCTTTCTAAACTAGCAAATTGTGGGAGAATATTTTTCTTGAATACTTCTGATGCTCTTGATGTATATCTTGAAGGATTAGTAATTAATTTAAGTTCTCTTTTTACCTCTAAATCAGCAACGAATGCTTTGTGGATTGTTCCAGCCGATAATTCTCTTTCAATAGAAACAACAGGCAAAAAGGAAGCTCCTAAACCTGATTGAACTGCATTCTTGATTGCTTCAAGAGAGTTAAGTTCCATCTCAATTTTTAATCTTTGAATGTCAAGGCCAGAATCTTGGAGAAGTTTGTCAACAACTTTTCTTGTTGTAGATTGTGAGTCTAATGTTACAAAATTTAATTTGTATAAGTCTTCTTTTAGAAGCTCTTTTTTGGTCGAAAGTGGATGTTTAGATGGTAAAACTAATGCCAATTCATCAGTGGCATATGGAATTACTTGTAGTAAATTTTCCAAATCTCCAGGTAATTGTCCCCCAATAATGGCTAAGTCAATTTGTCCATTGGCAACACTCCAACCAGTTCTTCTCGTACTATGAACTTGAAGTTGAACGGACACATCAGGGTATTTTTGTCTGAATAGTCCTATCATTCTAGGCATTAAATAGGTACCCGTTGTTTGGCTTGCTCCAATGACAAGAGTTCCACCTTTTAAGCTATTTAAATCTTCAATAGCTTTGCAAGCTTCGTCGCATTGATTCAAAATTCGTTCACAATATTCAAGTAATAGTCTCCCTGCTTCAGTCAATAGAGCCTTCCTACCACCTCTGTCGAAAATTGTGATTTCAAGTTGTTTTTCTAAATTTTGTATTTGTAAACTTACGGCAGGTTGGGTTACATATAAGAGATCTGCAGCTTTTTTAAAACTTCCTTGAGCTGCTATAGCTTTTAATATTCTTAATTGGTCGAGTGTAAATGGTAATTCTGGCATCTATTATGCCTACAATTTCTTATAATTCTAATGCTTAGGAGCATTCTTGTTAAGAACAAAAATTATTTGAACAATTTAAATATATGGAGACTCATAAAACTTCGCTAATCATCTTAATTTTGATTTTGATTTTTGCGGTCATTCATAGTGGGGGAGCTGCTTTAAGAAGCAAAGCAGAATCTATTATGGGTCCAAGATTATGGCGGTTATGTTTTGTTTTTTTAAGTTTGCCATCTGCAATTATCTTGATTAGTTATTTTTTAGCTCATAGATATGACGGAATCAGATTATGGAATTTACAGGGCAATAATTTTGTTTTTATGGTCGTTTGGTTCTTAACTGCAATAAGTTTTTTATTTTTGTATCCCGCTACTTACAATTTGCTAGAAATTCCTTCCGTTTTAAAACCTAAAGTACGAATCTATGGAACTGGGATAATGCGAATCACAAGACATCCACAAGCATTTGGTCAGATAATTTGGTGTTTTGCTCATACTTTATGGATTGGTACATCATTCACATTATTAACTTCTGTTGGCTTAGTTTTGCATCACCTTTTTGCAATATGGCATGGTGACAAGAGATTAGAAAATAGATTTGGAGAAGAATTTGAAAATTTTAAAAAAAATACTTCCATAATCCCTTTTTTGGCGATACTTGAGGGGAGGCAAGAATTTAAGATTAAAGAATTTTTTAGGTTATCTCAAGTTGGCATATTAATTGCAATAGGCGTACTTTGGTGGTCTCATCAATATATAAATATTGCTGTTAAAACATTTAATTCATCATTTTTGTCTGAATTTTTCAATTGACAGTTTAAAATCAAAATATAAGTTTTTTAAAAAATGCCACAAGCTTCAGAAATTGCCTGGTTAATTCCCGTTTTCCCACTTATAGGAGCAGTGCTTTCTGGCTTAGGACTAATAAGCATTAACAAGAAAATTAATAATTCAAGAGAAATTGTTTCTGTAGGTCTGATTTCTTTCGTTGGGATTTCTGCGGTAATTAGTTATAAAGCTTTAATTGAACAAGTTAATGGTTATCAATCAGTAGAAAAATTATTTGTATGGGCCAATGCAGGGGATTTCATAATTCCAATGGGATTTGTCCTTGATCCTTTGGGGAGTGTAATGCTTGCGTTAGTAACTACAATAACTTTGCTGGTAATGATTTACTCTCATGGTTATATGGCGCATGACAAAGGATATGTCAGATTTTTTACATATTTAGCATTATTTAGTAGTTCAATGATGGGATTAATAGTTAGTCCGAATTTATTAGAAATTTATGTTTTTTGGGAATTAGTTGGGATGTGTTCTTATTTATTAGTTGGTTTTTGGTATGACAGGGATGGCGCTGCACACGCTGCACAAAAGGCATTTGTTGTTAATAGGGTTGGAGATTTTGGTTTATTACTAGGAATTCTTGGCCTATTTTGGGCAACAAATAGTTTTGATTTTAATGAAATAGCTACTGGAATTTCTCAATCGATATCTGACCATTCGATACCCATTTGGGCTGCTTTATTACTTTGTTTTTTAGTTTTTCTAGGGCCTATGGCTAAATCTGCTCAGTTTCCTCTGCATGTGTGGTTACCTGACGCAATGGAAGGTCCTACACCAATTTCTGCACTTATCCATGCTGCAACAATGGTTGCAGCAGGAATCTTTCTTGTAGCAAGACTTCAACCTTTGTATTCAATATTCCCCTCTATTCAGTTCATTATTGCTTTAGTTGGCACCATTACTTGTTTTTTAGGAGCCTCTATAGCTTTGACCCAAATGGATTTAAAAAAAGGTTTAGCATACAGCACAGTTTCTCAGCTTGGGTATATGATGCTCGCAATGGGTTGTGGAGCACCAGTAGCAGGAATTTTTCATTTAGTAACTCATGCTTGCTTTAAAGCAATGCTATTTTTGGGATCTGGTTCAGTAATACATGCTATGGAAGAAGTGGTTGGTCATCAGCCTGTATTAGCTCAAGACATGAGATTGATGGGTGGTTTAAGAAAAAAAATGCCATTTACAGCAACAACATTTTTAATAGGTTGTGTAGCAATTAGTGGAATTCCCCCACTGGCAGGATTTTGGAGTAAAGACGAGATACTTGGAAATGCTTTTATATCATTCCCAGCTTTTTGGTTTGTAGGACTTTTAACAGCAGGTATGACTGCTTTTTATATGTTTAGGCTTTATTTCTTGACATTTGAAGGAGATTTCAGAGGGGAGAATAAAGAATTGCAAAAACAGCTTCTAATAGCCTCCAAAACAAACCTAGACGACGAAAATGAAGAAGAGCATGAAGAACATGGCTCTATTCATGAGTCACCCTGGTCAATGACATTTCCCTTGGTATTTCTAGCTGTACCGTCTGTAATAATCGGTTTTATGGGACTTCCATGGGATAGCAAAATTGCAAATTTACTAGATCCTGAAGAAGCAGAGACTGCTGCAAAAGCCTTCGAATTAAAAGAATTTTTGCCTTTAGCACTTGCTTCAATACTTATTGCATCAGCCGGAATCATTATTGCTTATCAGGCATATTTTGTGAAAAAAATTAATTTATCAATTTTATTTGCCGAAAAGTTTCCTAGCATCAATCGATTTTTATCTAATAAATGGTACCTAGATGATATCAATGAAAAACTTTTTGTTAAGGGTAGTAGAAAACTTGCTAAAGAAGTTTTAGAGGTTGATTCTAAGGTTGTTGATGGTGTTGTAAATCTTACTGGACTTGTAACTTTAGGTAGTGGAGAAGGTTTAAAATATTTTGAGACTGGTAGGGCTCAATTTTATGCGCTAATTGTTTTTGGAGGTGTAATTTTACTAGTTGCTATATTTGGTTTTCAATCTCCTCAAGTTTCTTAATTACAATTGTGTGTCTTCACTGTCCATTGGGGTGAAAAAATACAGAAAATTTCTAGACTTTATTTAAGATAAATTTCTTATTAAATTGAGTACTTATTTTTATACACCTTTTGCGACACAAATTTTGGGAACTGTGGGAGCTGGATTATCTAACTTTCCTTGGTTATCTGCTTCAATTTTATTCCCAATTATTAGTGCATTTGTGATTCCTTTTTTCCCAGATAAAGGGGATGGCAAAGAGGTGAGATGGTTTGCATTGTCTATTGCATTAATCACTTTTTTAATAACTGTAGGTTCATATATAAATGGCTTTGATATTAGTAATGAAAATGTTCAACTTAAAGAAAATATTAGTTGGCTCCCTGATTTAGGTCTTACTTGGTCTGTTGGCGCTGATGGCATATCTATGCCTTTAATATTATTGACTAGTTTTATAACTGCTTTAGCAGTTCTTGCTGCATGGCCAGTCAAGTTCAAACCAAAGTTATTTTTCTTTTTGATATTAGTTATGGATGGTGGGCAAATCGCTGTGTTTGCCGTACAAGATATGCTTTTATTTTTTCTAACTTGGGAACTTGAGTTAATTCCCGTTTATTTATTACTGGCTATATGGGGTGGCAAAAATCGACAATATGCAGCAACAAAATTCATTATTTATACTGCTGGCAGTTCTATCTTCATTCTTCTTGCAGCGTTAGCAATGGGTTTCTATGGTACAGAAATTCCTAACTTTGAGTTTTCTCACTTGGCAGCTCAAGATTTTAGTCAAAAATTCCAAATATTATGTTATGTAGGGCTTTTAATTGCATTTGGTGTGAAACTTCCAATAGTACCCCTTCATACTTGGCTTCCGGATGCTCATGGAGAGGCTACAGCTCCAGTTCATATGCTTCTAGCAGGAATTTTATTAAAGATGGGAGGATATGCTCTTTTAAGATTTAATGCACAATTATTACCAGTCGCTCACGCTCAATTTGCCCCATTATTAATAGTTCTAGGAGTAGTCAATATAATTTATGCTGCATTAACTTCTTTTGCTCAAAGAAATCTTAAAAGAAAAATTGCATACAGTTCGATAAGTCATATGGGTTTTGTTCTTATTGGAATTGGGAGTTTTAGTAGCCTTGGAACAAGTGGAGCTATGCTGCAAATGGTTAGTCATGGATTAATCGGTGCAAGTTTATTTTTTCTTGTTGGTGCTACTTATGACAGAACAAAGACTCTTAAACTTGATGAAATGAGTGGTGTAGGACAAAAAATGAGAATTATGTTTGCCCTATGGACTGCTTGCTCTCTGGCATCCCTGGCTTTACCTGGTATGAGTGGATTTGTTTCCGAATTGATGGTATTTACAGGATTTGTTACTGATGAAGTGTATACACTACCGTTTAGGGTGGTGATGGCCTCTTTAGCAGCTATCGGCGTAATACTTACTCCTATTTATCTACTTTCAATGTTAAGAGAAATTTTCTTTGGTAAAGAAAATCCTAAATTAATCGAAGAACGAAAACTTATAGATGCAGAGCCTAGGGAAGTTTATATTATTGCCTGTTTACTTTTACCGATTATTGGAATAGGTTTATACCCAAGATTAATTACTGAAAGTTACATTGCATCTATCAATAATTTGGTCGATCGAGATTTAACTGCAGTTAAAGGTGCTGTGAAAACAAATATTTTTTCAGGAACTAAAACAAATGACATCATAAAAGCTCCAACAATATAATTTCTTAAATTAACTCAATATTGTTTGGCATTAAATAAATTTAAAGATATCTTGTGAGTAGATTTTATCTATCTCAAAATAACTTATTTCAATCCTATTGATAAGCAACAATTAGGCCCTAGATTGTTGATTAAGTTCCTTCAAGACGCCGCAGGAAAAGGTGAGCTTGATCCATGGGATATTGATGTAATAAGTGTAATTGATAGTTTTTTAGAGGAATACTCGCATACTTTTAATCAATCTTCAAATAGTCAAATCTCATATCAGAAGGATTTGGCTGAGACCAGCGAAGCATTTTTTGCAGCTTCCGTACTAGTTAATCTCAAAGCTGAGGTTTTGGAAGCTGATGTTTTCAAAGAAAATTCTACCGATTTTGAAGATGAATTTGATTTGGATGATCAAGATTGGATTGATAAAGAATTTGATATTCCGAAATATCCTGAAAAATATCTAAGAAGAAGATCAATTGCTCAACCAATTCTTAAACGTACAACAACATTGGGAGAACTTGTAAGTCAGTTAGAGTCCATAGCAGAAGTTATAGAAACCCAAGATCTTCTGCTCATGAAGAGAAAAAGAAATAAAAAATATTCTGATAGGGCTTTAATTTCTCAAGTAAAGTCATTAGCGCATCGCGAGAAACTTCCAGAAACCACTAAAGCATTAGGGAAATTTATTGAAGGATGGGAAAAAGCATTACAATGGACAGATTTTGAATATTTAGTCAAAAAATGGCAAACAGTTGTAAAAAATGATTTAGATAAAGACCGTTTGGGAGTTTTTTGGGCTTTGTTATTTTTATCATCTGAAAACAAAATTGAAATTAAACAAATTAATTCCTTATATGGCCCAATTCAAATTAAAAGAATAATACCTGATGGTGGCTTAGCTCAATTGCCTATAGAAAATCTTGAGGTAAGTAATGCCTCTTCCTCGGCTGCTTAGAAGCTTCATAGTAATAACGTATAATTTAAAAAATGGTTTTGAATCTATGAAGGCAATGATACTTGCGGCAGGTAAAGGTACACGTGTGCAGCCTATTACGCACGTTATTCCTAAACCGATGATTCCAATTTTGCAAAAACCTGTTATGGAGTTTCTCTTGGAACTTTTAAGAGAACATAATTTTAAGGAAATAATGGTAAATGTTTCTCATCTGGCTGAAGAAATTGAAAATTATTTTAGGGATGGGCAAAGATTTGGAGTAGAAATTGCTTATAGTTTTGAAGGAAGAATTGAAGATGGAGAATTAATAGGTGATGCTTTAGGATCCGCGGGAGGATTAAAAAAAATTCAGGATTTTCAAAATTTCTTTGATGAAACTTTTGTTGTTTTATGTGGTGATGCTTTAGTTGATTTAGATTTAACTCAAGCTGTTAAAAAACATAAGCAGAAAGGAGCTATTGCGAGCTTAATAACAAAGAAGGTAACTAAAGATCAAGTATCAAGTTACGGTGTCGTAGTTTCTGATGAAAATGGGAGAATAAAGGCTTTTCAGGAAAAGCCAACAGTTGATCAAGCTTTAAGTGACTCTATAAATACAGGAATTTATCTTTTTGAACCTGAAATTTTTAATTACATACCTTCAGCAGAGAAATTTGATATTGGAGCTGATCTTTTCCCTAAACTTGTTGAAATGGATTTACCATTTTTTGCATTACCAATGGATTTTGAATGGGTAGATATTGGAAAAGTTCCTGATTATTGGAGTGCTATTAGAAATGTATTACAAGGTAAGGTAAGACAAGTGCAAATACCAGGTAAGGAAATAAAACCCGGAGTTTTTACTGGCTTGAATGTAGCGGCTAACTGGGAAAAGGTTAATATTACCGGGCCGGTTTATATAGGAGGCATGACTAGGATCGAGGATGGAGCAACTATTATTGGCCCTTCCATGATTGGACCAAGTTGTTGCATTTGCGAGGGCGCAACTATAGATAACTCAATTATCTTTGATTATTCTAAAATTGGTAAAGGTGTAAGACTTATGGATAAGTTGGTGTTTGGTAAATATTGTGTTGGGAAAAATGGAGATCATTTTGATTTACAAGATGCATCTTTAGATTGGTTAATAGCAGATTCAAGAAGATCTGATTTGACTGAGCCATCGCCTCAACAGAAAGCTATGGCAGAATTATTAGGGACTGATTTGATTAATATTCCAGACTAAGATCAGCTTTTTCAATAATCTCAGGAATTAAATGCTCTGCTTTTACTGCCATTAGATGCACACCATTTGCGATTTTCATAAAATCATG
>CACJAC010000009.1 GCA_902591275.1 uncultured Prochlorococcus sp.
GAATTAGTAAATAAATATATCAGTTAATTCCAAGGAGTGTTTATAAGGCCCCAGATATCGAAGAAGAAAAATAAAACTGCAATAACAACAAGATCCCATGCTCTTTCCCTAAAAGCCCAAGGCGCAATAAAAACTTCTCCAAGTCCGTGAAGTGCCGCCCCTACTGGTAGATGATCAAGAACCAGCAAACTATGAGAGAGGATAAAAAGAAAGCTTGCAAAATATCTAAAAAAAACAAATTGCCAATTACTAAAACTCATGCTTTTGAGATTTTTAAGAAATATACTTCAATGATCAAAATAATGATATAAATCGAATCAAGAGATATCATTTTTGGTAGCTATAAATACGAATAAAGATATAAAGCTAAAGTAAAAGTTACTAAACGATGAAATATATGTTTTCAAGTTATCAGCCTAAAAATAGTTTTGATGAATACTTTAAGGATAATGTTAACTCTGCTAGAGAAATATTGATTCCACTTCTTTCCTCTTTAGATAATATGGGACTTGAAGAGTTAAACAGGAATCATTCTGCCGCAAAAAAATTATTACTAAGACATGGTGCAACTTTTAGATTAAACGATACTGGTTTAAAAGGTACTGAGAGAATATTACCTTTTGATCCACTTCCAAGAATAATTAGTAAAGATGATTGGGTAACGTTAGAAAAAGGGCTAAAACAAAGGCTTGAAGCAATAGATTTATTCCTAGATGATATTTATAATTCTCAAAAAATAATTAATGATGGAATAATTCCAAGAGAATTAATAGAGAGTTCAGAAGGTTGGAGACCTCAGATGATAGGTTTCAAACCTCCACTAAATAAATGGTGCCAAATTTCAGGACTTGATTTAATAAGGGATAGAAAAGGAGAATGGCATGTTTTAGAAGATAATTTAAGGTGCCCTTCTGGGGTTGCTTATTTTTTAGAAAATAGATTAGTTATGAAAAATATTTTTCCTAATCTTTTCTCAGGAAGAATAGTAAAACCAATTGATGAATATCCATCATATCTTTTAAAAACGCTTCAAGAACTTGCTGTTTGGACTGACACTCCCAAGATAGTTCTACTAACTCCAGGAATTTTTAATAGTGCTTATTTTGAACATAGTTATTTAGCTCAAGAAATGGGCATCCAATTAGTTCAGGGGCATGACTTAGTTTGTAATGATGATTATGTATATTTAAAAACTACCTCTGGATTAAAAAGAGTAGATGTCATTTACAGAAGAATTGATGATGATTTCTTAGATCCTCTTAATTTCAGAAAAGATTCCTGCCTTGGTGTTAGCGGATTACTAGATGTTTTTAAGGCAGGTCATGTTGCTTTAGCAAATGCACCTGGGACTGGAATAGCAGACGACAAAATGATTTATTCTTTTGTTCCAAAAATGATTAAATATTATCTTGATGAAGAAATAATTATTAAAAATGTAGAAACGTATATTTGTCATTATCAAAAGGATCGAGAATATGTTCTAGAAAATTTATCAAAACTTGTTGTTAAGTCTGTCGCAGAAGCTGGGGGTTATGGAATGTTAATTGGCCCTCATTCAACAACGAGTGAGATAGAAGAATTCGCTAATAAAATTAAAAATAATCCCAGAAATTTCATAGCACAACCAACATTAGAATTATCTACTGTGCCATCGTTATGTGATGGAGAACTATATCCATGTCATGTTGATTTAAGACCATATATCTTAAGAGGAAAAGATTCATGGGTTAGCCCAGGTGGGCTTACGAGAGTAGCATTAAAAAAAGGATCATTAGTCGTTAATTCTTCTCAAGGTGGAGGATGCAAAGATACATGGGTTGTAGGTAAATAATATGCTTTTAAGTCGCGTAGCAGAGTCTCTTTATTGGATCAATCGCTATTTAGAACGTGCGGAAAACATATCTCGTTTCGTAGAAGTAAGCGAAGCGATGTCATTAGATTGTCCACCAGGAAGTGCAGAACCTTGGCTCCCATTAATTGATGCCTCTAGTGACAGAGAATCTTTTGATAAAAGATTCCCGGAGAAAAAGCCTGATGACGTTATTAATTTTTTAATTAGAGATCGTTTAAACCCAAATAGCATAATTTCCTGCATTCAAATGGCAAGAGAAAATGCAAGACAAATCAGAGATGTCATGACCACAGAAATGTGGGAACAGATTAATATTTTATATTGGAATATGCAAGAAGGAGAGGCAATATGGAATAAACCAAGACAAGAACAATTAAGTGAAATAAGGAGGGAATGTCAGCTTTTTTATGGAATTACAGATGCGACTCTAAGCAAAGATCTTGCCTGGAGATTTAGTATTCTTGGAAGATTAATTGAAAGAGCTGACAAAACATCAAGAATTTTAGATGTTAAATATTATTTACTTCTTCCCAGCTTAGATGAACTTGGAGGAGTTCTTGATGAGCTGCAATGGATTGCACTTTTACGTTCAGCTGGAGCTTATCAAATGTTTAGGAAAGCAGTGCAAAATTCTATAAAGCCTAATTCAGTTGCGAGATTTCTCTTACTTGATCCAATTTTCCCTAGATCAGTAAGATACTGTCTTGATGGGATAAGCAATACACTTAAAACGATAGATACCTCACCATCTACTGAAAATCCTTCAGAATTAGAATGCATGAGAGGTTTACTTAAAGCAAAGTGGAGTTATATCAGAATTGAAGATATAATTAATGATGGTTTACATGAGGCAATCGATTCATTGCAATTGGATTTAAATAAATTAAATGATCTCATTCAAGAAAAATATTTTATTAATTAATAAGTTTATTAATGAGAATTAAATACATTCACAAACTTGAATATAAATACGAAGACCCTGTTCAATTAGGCGAGCATAGATTATGTATAAAGCCAAGGTCAAATGGATTCCAAAATCTAAAGAATTTTGAATTAAAAATAACTCCAGAACCAGAAATTATTTATCCATTACTTGCTGCCAGCGGAGAAGAGATTAATAGAATCAGATTCAATGGATTAACAGATAATTTAACTATTGAATCAATCAGCGAAGTTGAAACTATTAAACATCCAAACATTATTGATGGAGTTAAAAATAGAGATTTAACATTACCTTTTTGTAGAAGTATTATTAACAGAGATTTACAGGGAGCGTTAGAGGGATGGATGCCAAATGGACAACATGATCCATCTGCAGTAGAACTTGCCCAAGAAGCCTTAGCAGGAAGCATTAATAACGCATTATCATTTACCTACCATTTAATAGAGATTATTCAAGATCGGGTTAAATATACCAAAAGACATACTGGTCCGGCATGGCCGGCTAGCAGAACGCTTAGAGAACGTATAGGTTCATGCAGAGATTTAGCAATGCTAATGGTTGAAGCTTGCAGGTCTATAGGTATCCCAAGTAGGTTTGTAAGTGGTTATCATTTTGAAGATCCCTTACCCTCGGAGTTGGATTTACACGCTTGGGCTGAATTATATATTCCAGGTGCTGGTTGGAGAGGTTTTGATCCAAGCGGAAAAGGATTAATAGATGATAGATATTTAACATTGGTATCCTCTTCAAAATCTAATTTAACCTCTGTAATTACAGGAAACTTTATAGGAAAAAATAATTTAGAAAATACTTTATCCTGGGAAATCAAACTTCTTGAAATTAAATAAACACAAAATTTTTTATCTTTTAAATAACAAAAAAATTTAAATAATAATATGTTTCTTTTTTAGTGTTAATTGATACGTTCTTGGATACATATATCTGTTTTCATTTGTTTAATCTTTAAAGAAAATTGAACTCAAGTTTAGAAATTCCAGTTATCAAATCAAACAAATCAAAAATGTTTGAATTGATAAGTTATGAAAAATTTCGCGATACAAAAGATGTAAGATTTTTTGATATTAGTGTTAATAAATCAAACTATAGAGATCTGGTTATTCACAGTGGTCCAGCAGTTAGTCCGCCAAATGATGAAGAATTTAATAATTGGCAATTTTACATACATCACAATCAAGAAGATAATCTACTGGCTATCTCTGGGGGAAGAACATTTTTTCTTGTCAATTTTGGCTGGGATTACCCTTTTTATAAAGTTAGATTAGAATCTTGCGGATATATTCTAAGAATACCTAGAGGAACATTTCATAGATCAGTTTCTGACGAAAACGGTTCCATAGTTTTAAATCAAGCTATAAGAGATGAAGGCGGTACAGTTGAATCTGAATTCAAGGTTACGAATAGCAAAGATAACAAAAAACTTCTAGATTGTATAACCAATTTAGAGCCTAGATTCAAAATTTATAGTGTTAAATAATTTTAAAAAGGAGTTCCAAATTTAGTCATCAATTTTAAAAATTATCTAATTGTTATAAAATAAAATTACTCAAATTTATTAATATGAAATTTTTTAGGTTTTTAAAATATTTTTTATGTATAACTTTTTCTTTCTTGGTTTTATCCTCTCCAGTTTTTGCTGGAGCGAATGTTGCTGTTAAGGGAGAAGGAGATGAAGTTCCAAGTTATGTAAGATCTAATATCACAGGATTTGATTTCCATGGAGAGGATCTTCATTTATCTTCTATAGCTGGAGCAGTTGCTAGAGACGCAGATTTTAGTGATGTTGATTTACATGGAACTACATTAACCCTATCTGATTTAAAAGGTTCTAATTTAAATGGAATCGACCTGACCGATACTCTTTCTGATCGAGTTAATTTCCAAAAAACAGATCTTAGAAATGCAGTTTTAATAAATATGATCGCATCAGGCAGCAGTTTTGCAGGAGCTCAAATAGAAGGAGCAGATTTTTCTTATGCCATCCTTGACAGCGAAGACCAAAGAAATCTTTGTGAAATAGCAGATGGGATCAATCCAACAACAGGAGTTTCAACAAGAGAAAGTCTTGAGTGTAGTTAGCATTAAAAATTATAAGTAAACTTTCTTACCGTCATTAAATTTATAAATCCTTTGTTCATCGTCTTGAAATATCATCTCGCCATTTAATTTGGATTTCTTAAATTTTGAAAGTCTTGCTCTGTGTATATTGGATTTTTTATTTATATTTTCTTCGTTATCATAGATACCAATATAAATATTTATATTAGGATTTGAAAAGGTTTTTTCTTCCTCTCTTAAAAAAATCCTGTCAATATTTGTTTGCGTGCTCTGTAATTTATTTTTAAATTTATCTAATTTTAAGTTCTTTGTTTTTTTAGAATTAATTTTTTTGAAGACCAAAAAAATAACTCCTAAAATTAGAAAAACTAAAAATACATTCATTACTTAATTTTTATTTTTATATCTACGCCTAAGTTACTTTTAGTAGTTAATATTTCTTTTTTTAAGATGCCATAGGTAAAAATTTTAGATAAAGTTTTTAAAGAATTAAAAACTAAAAAAACAGTAAATAACAAGAAAACAATAATGTTTTCTACAAGTAGATTTTTATTTTTATTATCTAGATTGCTCATATAAGTCTTAATTCAATTATTTTTCATCACTATTTGCATATGGGCCGAAAAATTCACTTGAGTCTCTTCCCATTACTTTAGCAAGATTTAAACTATTATCTATATCCCATTTAGATGCCATTCCATAAAGAATCCCAGCAGCAAATGAATCGCCACATCCATAAGAATCAACCTTTAATTTTTTGTTTTTAAGAGCCTTATATCTTCCTCCTGGGAATATTATGCCTCCCTTCTCTCCCTCGGTTTTAATAGTATATTTTGGTTTTAACGATAATTCAGAAAAAGAAAAAACTTCTCCGGGATCAAGATTACTGCCTATTAATCCATCTAAAAGAACATTTGAATTATTAATTGTATTTAATCCTACCCTTGGTGTCGTACATAGTATTGAAGCTGATCTAGCCATTTTAAAAATCTCTGAATCAGATGCTGTAATAAAAATTCCGTCCATTTTTTTTAAAATATTCCATTCCAACTTGTCTTTATGAGTTGGAGCTAACCTTTCACCAATAACTGTTATTGCTCTTTCACCTTGAGAGTCAATTAAACTAAATCCTCTTCTAGTTGGTTTATCACGCCAAGCTACATGCATCTTAATTCCCATATTTGAGAGAATCTTGAAACATTTATCTCCATATTCATCATTACCTAATGACGTAAAAAAATGAATTTGGTTTAAAGTTAAATCAGAAAGTATTTTCGCGATAATAGAGCCACCACCAGCTGGATACTCAAGAGATTTTTCAGAATGAGAAATGACGCCTGGTTTTGGTAATTGATCGACCTTTAAGAAATTTATCCACTCAACATGACCAACAACAGCAAAATTTAAATTTCCCTTTTTAAATTTATAGTCTTCAAATTTATTATTCTTTTCAACAATCATAAGCTTTTAAATACTATTATTAAAAGAAATATTTTTGACAAGTGAATTCATTTAACATTTTAAAAGATAATAAACAGATACTATCTTATCTTTACCTTTTTCTATCAATTTTGGGTGCTGTCCTGCCAATGATGGCAAATTTCGAATTTGCCAGTGAATATGGAAACAGCTTTGATATAAATAACTTCATTTCTTTAGCAAATGCAAACCCTGCAGCTCAGTCAATTTCTAGAGACTTATTAGTAGGTGCAAGCGCTATTTTTATATGGATAGTAAATGAATCAAAAAAACTAAACATGAAGAATATGTGGGTTGTATATCTTGGAACTTTTCTTATAGCCTTCGCATTCTCAGCACCTTTTTTCTTATTTCTAAGAGAGAGAAGAATTATTGAATTAGAAAAGATTAATTAAAATAATCTCTTAAATAGAATTGTATAGGCAATAAAGCAACAACAAGAAATTGAAAGCCAGATTATTGAAGCATAACCAAATAGATCTAATATGCGTCCTGAAATAAATGGTCCAAAAAAATAACCCATAGCAAAACATTGTGATAATAGAGCAAGTGCAAAACCTTTTTTATTTGAAGGAGCTATTCTGAAAACGACATCTGTTGATGTTGGAAGAAATGAAGCAGTCCCTAAACTTACTAAAATCAATGCCAAAGAAATTAAATAAAACGATGGGATATTTAAATAACTAGAAATAAATAATAAAAATGAAGCGAAAGTGAAATTTATTAAGCTAAATTTCAAGCCAAATAATCTTTCTTTATTAGATATCCAAGAACCGACAGGCCATTGTAAAAACAACAATAAAATTAACTGAATAGAAATTATAAGACTAATAATTTCTTTGCTTAATGGATTACGATATACTCCACCTTTAACTAGATCCAGAGGCAAAGTTACTTGTATCAAGGCTAAAGAGGTAGTTATCAATAAAATAGATAAAATTATTATTGTTGAATTTTTATTCCATTTCAATTGTCCCTGATTAATTGGATCTACTAATTTTTTTTGAAAATTTTCTAGGTTTCTTTTTATAGAAGAACTATTTCTAGATATTAAATACGTGATAACTAACATACAAAATATATCATTTATAAATATTGATTTTGAATACAAAAAATTCGTCATATAACCCCCTAAGAATACCCCTAGAAATATTCCTAAAGCTTCCGAACTTCTAACAAGGGCATAAGCTTTACGTGTTTCAATAGGATGACAAAAATAGGGCACACCAAACTCGGCAGCAGGCCAATATATTCCTGCAGCAGCACCAACAAGTGATTGTCCAATTATGTACAAAAAAGTATCTCTTGAAAAAATGAGGCAAAAGCTAGCGGCAATACTTAGTATTGAAGAAGTAATTATCGGAAATTGTATTTTTCCTGTTTTATTAAGATAATTACCTGTAAAGAGTCTTGTTACTGTTCCAATTATTGCTGAAATGGTAAATCCGAGGCCAATATCTGTCGCCGTTAATCCTAGGTTATTAAAAATAAGTGATGTTAAATAAATAACACCTCCTGCTCCAAATGCAGCGAAAAATCTTATCTTGGTTATTAACCTCAAATGATAAGGAAATTGAATCCACCAATTTTTGCTAATTTGTAAACTATTTGGACTAATCACTAGTGAAATACATTTTTATAATTTTTTTTAGTTTTTGTGGTTTATTTTTTAATAATGGTTTAAAGGCTGCTGAAAAGATAAATATTAAGTTTGAAGAGATGGAAATCCCTCTTACTATAGAACAATTATCAAAATTAGAAAAATACAAAGATGATTCAACAGAATTAATAGATTGGTTAAAAAAAAATGGATTTATAAGAGTTTTTGAATTATCAAAATTTTTAGAATTTCCAGTTTTCAAGGAAGAGGGATTAAATAGAGAAATATTAAGAAGTTGGATAGGGCGTAAAATTCTTACAGAATTAAGCAAAAGCATTAAAGTTCCAAATGACAATAATGGAACAGAAATTTATAACACCATAGAAAATTTACTAGATCAAAAAAAAGAAGTTTCAACTTTAGAGATCATAAAGGCATTACCATCAGAAGAAATTTCACTTGATATTGATAATTTAATTTTAATAATTTCATCTTGGAAAAATGAATTATCATTGCAACAAGAACTTTTGTCGAAATTAAATAAACTTGAAAAGACTAACCAAAATGCCTACAAAAATACTGAAAAAAAATCAACTAAAGATCTATTAAAAATTGATAAAAAAATTTATGCTCCTCACCGAGTGAAACCTTTTGAAATTGAAATATGGAAAAGCTATAAAACTAATGAAGATAAAGAACTGATAATTTTTATGCCAGGACTTGGAGGCGAAATTAATAATTTCAAATGGATAGGCAACGAATTGGCTAAAAGAGGTTGGCCAACATTATTCATAGATCATAGAGGAAGTAATTTGGATTCATTTATAGAAGTACTTGAAGGTAATGACACAATCCCAGGAAGTGCAGACTTTTTCTTATATAGAATTAAAGATTTAGATGCTGTATTAAAAGCTCATGAAAATGGAGAATTTGGTTTACCTAATGATTCTTATATTTTAATGGGGCATTCACTTGGTGCTTTAATAGCACTTTTATATGAAGGCAATAAACCTATTGATCAACTTGAGGAAAAATGTGATTCGGCACTAAAAGACTTTGCTGTAACGAATTTATCTAAATTACTTCAATGTCAGTTGAGCGAAATACCATTCCCTAAGAAAAATAACTCTAATAAGGCCAGTGCGATTATAGGTTTTAATTCATTTGGCAGTTTAGTATGGCCAAAAGAAAATAGTACAGGCATTAAAACACCAACTCTTCTAATAGGTGGTACTTATGACCTTATTACACCATTAATGAATGAACAATTTAGAGTTTTTTCTGCTTTAAATAATCCATCAAATAGATTTCTAATTATTGAAGGGGCAAGTCATTTCTCTCCAATAAGAATTAATAAAAGCTATGAAGAAAATAATGACGTCTTCAAAATAAATGAAACTTTTATTGGTTCAGAGCCAATATTAGTACAAGATTTAGCTGCGAAATTTATAGTTGAATTTTTAAAAAATATTAAAGACCAAAATATCCCTAATGTGATTAAAAACCAAAGAGATTTAGGACTTGATTTCCATCTTTTAGATCTTGAAACAATAAAAGAAATTTCCAAAAATTAGTACTCTATTCGTGGATCTAAATATGCAATTAAAATATCCACGAAGAGATTTAAAGAGACTATGAGCATAGAGGTAAAAATTACAATTCCTTGAACCAAGGTATAGTCTCTTTGAGAAATAGCTTCATTTAATCTTAAAGCAATACCTGGCCATGAAAAAGTTACCTCGAACAATAAAGCACCTCCAGCTAATGAGGCCATAGTCAAGCCAGAAATAGTGACAATTGGCAATAGAGCATTAGGCAATGCATGATTTAAAAATATTTTTTTCCTTGATATTCCTCTGCATACAGCAGCATTTACATAATCACTTTTTAATGTCTTATCCAAATTTACTCTTAATGAGCGGCTGAATATACCACTTAATAAAAAGCCAAGGGTAATCGAAGGAAGTGCGAGATGATAAAGACTATCTTTCAAAGCAATAATATTATTTGAAAGAATACTATCTAAAACCAGAAAACCTGTAATTTGTGGTTGTTGCTGAAATATTGGAAATCTACCTCCAATTGGGGAAATATTAAATAATACAGAAAATAATAATTGAGCTAACATTGCACCCCAAAAAGGAGGGATAGCATATGTGGCAATTCCTATTATTCTCGCAATATAATCAGTCTTTTTACCTTTATTTCTTAAGCCAATTAATCCCAATGGGAAGCCAATTAGTGTGGCACTTAATATTGAAAAAAATCCAAGCTCAAGACTTGCAGGCAATGACTTAATAATAATATTGAGGAC
Source organism: uncultured Prochlorococcus sp. (assembly GCA_902591275.1). Classification (GTDB taxonomy): domain Bacteria; phylum Cyanobacteriota; class Cyanobacteriia; order PCC-6307; family Cyanobiaceae; genus Prochlorococcus_A. The sequence goes on from CACJAC010000009.1 coordinate 10,265, forward strand.
TGGCTCCTCGGTACTAAGAGATTGGCCAAAATTTAAGTGCAATATATTTTTAATATATGAAAAATATTGACTTATTAAAGGTTCATTTAGCCCCAATTTATTTCTTAGAAATTCCCTTGAAACCTCATCTGCACCAGATCCAAGTATGGCATCGACGGGATCGCCGGGGGCAACTCTCAATAAAATAAATACTAATGAAGAAATTATCCATAGCATTATCGGTATTAATGAAATTTTTAATAAGGAATAATTTAGTAATTTATTTAAATTTCTACTCATCAATTAACTGAAGATCACTCAGTGATATTATTCCTGCACCATTAAAAATAGGTTTTGATATATTATTTTGAGACCATGCTTTTTGAGAGGATATCCAAATAGGAATATAAGGGATTGAATTTGCTGCTATTTTTTCAATTTCAACAAGTTTTTCTAATCTTTTAATTCCACTTATTTTTTCACTTTCAAGAAATAAACTTTCAACTTTATTAGATGCCCAAAAACTGCCGCTATATACTGATTCTCCTTTTTTGCATATGCCATCAACTATTTCATTACAACTTAAAAGAGGGGTGAGATAAGCCTCTGGATCTGAATAAGCCCCAGTCCAATCGAGAATAACTGCCGTATAAATTCCTAAACTTAGATTCTTATAAACTGTTGTAGATTCAACCCCATTGAGTTCAATATCAATACAATCTTTCAAAGAATTTTTAATTTCTTCCTTCCATGTCAGAGCAATAAGCTTGTCAGCTGGCACATTAGATCTATAAGTAAGAGGTATTTTAAGAATATTTCCATTACAAAAATTTTCCTTTTCTAGTAACCTTCTCGCTTCTAAATAATCATATTTAGGCCACAGTGCTTGATTATCTTTTTTTAATATCGGAGGAATAATTGATCTAGATGGCTTCCTTAGTCCATAACTTACTTTATCACTAATTAATTTTCTATTAAGACTTTTTGCCAAAGCCAGTCTTAAATTAAGATTACTCAAAGGATAAGAACTAGTTTTAAGGCTTATAAAACTTAATTCAGTGAAAGGACTATTACCTTCTTTAAACTGTTTATTTTTACTTAAATTATTTAGACTTTTTCTCTGACTATCATCAATTGAATTTGATAAGAGCACGTCAATTTGATTACTTTTTAAAGCCCCAAAAAGAGAAGATGAATTTGAATATCCCACAAAATTAATGCCTTTATTTAAGGGCTTTTCACCCCAATAATTCAAATTTGGATCAATTGATTGAACTTCACTAGAAAAACTGTTCAGCACATACTTGCCAGTACCAACGAATTTTTCATTCAGAAACTTATCAGTATAATCTTTGTAAAACGTAGGAGATATTGGAGTTAAATTTACCGATGTAAGTAAACCATTTAAAGAACTTGATGGTTTAGTCAAATTTATTATGACTGAATATTCACTTGGCGTTTCTATTGATTTAATCTTATTTCCTAAAATATAATTCATTGTTCCAATTCTTTTGAATCTATCAAAAGTAAACTTTATTGCATTCGAGTTGAATGAAGTTCCGTCGTGAAAAAGAACATTTTTTCTTAAATTGATAGTTATTTGAAGTCTATCCTTTGAAATAATTGGCATCCCCGAGGCCAATTCAGGGATTAATTCACCATCAGAATTTAATTCATATAATGTGTCTCCTAGAGAACTAATTAATTGAATTGCTTTAAGTGTATTTGCTCTAGCTGGATCTAAAGATTCAATTTTTCCAGAACTTGCTACTATGATTTTCTTAGATATTCTTTTTGAGCTACAAGAATTCTGTAAAAAAGAAATTAAAATAATAAGTATTGATAAATAAAAATTTTTTTTCATATTTCTTTAGTTCTTAATTATTCTGAAAAATTATTTGAGCAAAAAATTTGTAACGTTATTTGACTTATTTCTAAAGCAAATGTTTTTTTAGAATTACAAGCAAAAGGCCACTCTCTCACCCAACAAATTTTTTTACCTATATTTATACCAATTACTTGAAAAGTCTTATTGCTATTTTTAATTTTTACACAAGCACCTTTATATAGTTTTTCAGAAAAAATTAAATTATTATTTTCTTTTTTATTGTCTAATATTTTTGAATGAATCATTAAGGTGCTAAACCAACCACTTACTTTCTTCGGTTTAACAAGCCATAAAGAAATTTGCAAACTTTTTTTTTAAATACAACTTAATTGACTTGCAATAATTTTGACTTCATTAAGCGAATTTATTTCATCTTTAGATTTCTCAAAATCACCATTATTCACCTCATGAGTTATGACAACAATTTCAGCTCTATCCTCACTTGCATCTAGTTGAACAATTGATTCGATTGATACATTATTCTTTCCAAAAATATCTCCAATCTTTCCTATTACACCTGGACTATCAAGACAAATAATTCTAAGATAATTTTTTTTATTTATTTGTGAAGATCCTATGATATGACAGTTTCTCCAGAAATCGAAAGATAATAATGGATCGATTAAATTATTATTTTTTACTGAGGTGGCATGCAAATTTAATATATCTGATACTACTGATGCAGCAGTTGGGCCACTACCTGCACCTGGACCATACAACATTATCTCTCCAAGAGGGTCAGCATCTATCAATAAGGCATTGTTAACTCCCTTAACTGTTGCCAATGGATGAGATTTTGGAATCAAAGAAGGTCCTACCCAAATATTCAAAGCAAGTGAATCATTACTATTGATTTGTCCCCTTTCTGAGAGCGCTAAGAGTTTTATTTCAAATCCTAATTTATTGGCATATTCAATATCCTTGAGATTAATTTTACTAATGCCCTCAGAATGTATATGCTCTCTTTTTATTTTCCCTCCAAATGCAAGTTCACTAAGAATTGAAATCTTATCAGCAGCATCATGACCCTCAACATCTGCAGTGGGGTCAAATTCTGCATACCCAAGGCTTTGGGCTAATTTTAAGGTCTCCTTATAATCAGCTTTTTCATTTGTCATCTTTGAAAGAATAAAATTTGTTGTGCCGTTTATAATCCCAACCATTTTTTTTATGCTGTTACTTTTTAATGATCTTTTTAAGGGTTCAATTATAGGGATCCCCCCGCAAACTGCCGCCTCTGACAATATATAAACTCCTTCTTTAGATGCAGTTTTGTATATTTCTTCTCCATATCTTGCAATGACTGCTTTATTTGCTGTAACAACAGATTTACCTAATTTTAATGATTGCAGAATAATATCTTTCGCTAAATCAACCCCACCCATTACTTCAACAATTACATCTATAGATGGATCATTAATTAATTTAAATGGATCATCAGTTAATAAATTATTATTTAGCTCAATATCCCTTTTTTTATTAAGATCTTTAACAGCTATTTTAACAATTTCTATTTCTTTTAAAATTGGATGTGAATCAACATCAGAATTTAATATTTTAAAAATCCCTGAACCTACAGTCCCAAAACCTACAATCCCAATTTTGCATTTTCTCATTTTTTATTTCTTTTAACTTTGAGTTTAATTTTATATTATTAAACCTACAAAAATTCATTTGCTTGAGACTGCATTTTCAATAATATGTTTAAAAAACCATTTGATCTTGAGGGCGTTAAGCTTGCTTTCAAACCAGTATCTTCAATAAATTTTTTATCTATTTTAACAACCTCATTTGGTGTTAATTCATTTAACCCATTAATTAAAAATGCTAATAAACCCTTAGTTATTAGTGCATCAGAATATCCTTCCCAAAATAATTTACCTGCTTTAATAGTTGCCTTAACAAAAACTTCTGAAACGCATCCTTTAACTTTATTTTCTTCAACAAGGATTTCACTTTCTGGTTGTTTCAATTTTTTACCTAACCACAAAATGTATTCATATTTTCTTTTTGGATCTTCTGATTTCTTCAACTTTTCTACTAATTTTGATAAATTATTGTATTTTTCCTGATTTTCCATTTTTTTAACTATAAATTAATCGCTTAATGAGTCTTCTATTATACAAATATTTCTTTTTCTGTGATAAAGCCTGATAAAGGAATATCCCACTCAGCCCTTGTTAATGGAGTCTTACTTACACAACTAGAAGTTAATACTCCAATGCATGGAACATTTCTCCAATCATTATCTCTCCTTAATTTATCAAAATAACCTCCTCCATAACCTAATCTTGTTAAATTTTTATCAACGGAAAGACATGGTACAAATATCATGCTTATCTGCAAATGACTTAATGGGGAAGAGTTATTTGGACTTAGTATCCCCTCAGAATCCTTGGTAAGAGGTTTTTCGTCCCATGGATAAAATACCAACTCTTTTTTTTCTTTGCATCTAGGCAAAGCTAAAGTAAATTTTTTCTTGAGGCTTCTTATATCAACTTCATTTTTTAGAGGCCAATATATGGCTATAAAACCAATATTTTTATATCCTTTAACAAATGAATCAATATATAATCTTACATTCTTTTCTACATTTTCTCTTTGATTGAGTGAGATACCATCTCTTAGTTTTCTAAACGTATCCCTCTCCAATTTCTTATCTTCAAAGATCTTCATATTAAGTTTCAGTTAAAACCATCTTCATTTAGTTTTGTGAGTGCTATAGCCAATGCATCTGCTGAATCATCAGGTTTTGGAGGTTTGTTAAGATCTAAGTTATACATAACTGCATCAAGAATTTCTTTCTTAGATGCCTTTCCAGAGCCAGCAATTGTTAATTTTATCTGAGCAGGTGAATACTCACTAATATGAATTTTTTTAGACGCCAATACCATCATAATCACCCCTCTGGCCTGCACCACACTAATGGTAGTGCTTGACCTGTAAAAGAAAAATTTTTCTACTGCCGCTACAGTTGGCTTCCAATGATTTAATAATTCATTAAGATCTTGGAATATCTCATAAAGTCTATCTTCTTCTTTTTTATCTTTACCTGTCTCAATAACACCGCAATCTAATAATATCTTTCTTTCATTTTCTATCTCAATTATTCCATAACCAACTCTAGCCAATCCAGGGTCAATCCCAATAATTCTCACTATTATTAAGCTTCAGCTGACAATTGAAATTTTGAAAGATTTTCTTTTTCATCTAAATCAAATACTTTACAAAAAGCTTGAATAACTTTTTCACCTGAATCAACTTGTTCCAAGGGATCTTTTCTAAGTCTATGTCTTAAAGAACAAGAAATAACCCTTGCTATGTCATCTTCTTGCACTTCAGTTCTGCCCTCAAATGCTGCAATTGCCCTTGCAGATCTATTTGTAACAATATCTCCACGTAAACCATCCACATCTAGTTCTCCGCAGATTGCAGAAATATTCAATCTTAAGTCATCGTCCATTTGAACAGAATTTAATATTTCTTGTGCTTTAATAACTTTTTGTTGAAGTTCATCCTGTTGCTTCTCAACACTCAATGAAAACTCATCAGGATCATCATCAAAAGAAGTTCTTTGATCAACTACTTGAACTCTTAATTCGGCTTCTCTAACTGTCTTAACTTCAACACTCATTCCAAACCTGTCCAATAGTTGAGGCCTTAATTCACCTTCTTCTGGATTTCCTGAACCAATAAGGACAAACCTCGCAGGATGTCGAACTGAGACCCCCTCCCTCTCAACTGTATTCCATCCGGAAGCGGCCGAATCTAAAAGTACATCAACTAAATGATCATCAAGTAAATTCACTTCATCAACGTATAGTAAACCCCTATTAGCTTTAGCCAACAATCCAGGTTCGAATGCTTTAACGCCTTCACTCAAAGCCTTCTCTATATCAATGGTTCCACAAAGCCTGTCTTCAGTAGCCCCTAAAGGCAAGTCAACCATAGGTACTTGTTTTTGAATACTCTCTAAATTTTCTCCTTGAGTAATTTTTTCCAAAACTTCCTTACTTTGTAAATCAGGATCGACTAGTGAACTATTATATGGATCGTCTTTAACAACATCGATTGCAGGCAACAAATCAGCTAAGGCTCTGATTGTAGTAGACTTACCTGTCCCTCTATCACCCATTATCATCACTCCACCAATTCTAGGATCAATAACATTTAACAACAGAGCCAATTTCATTTCTTCTTGACCAATTACTGCTGTAAAAGGAAAAACTCTTCTTTTCTTTGTTGTAGGCACAGTTTTAGTTTTCTTTAATATTCAAATAATCAATAGATGTTACTGCAGAAAATGTTTTTAGTAAATATCCCTATCAAATTAAAACAAGAAGAGAATAATAACTAATCAAATTTATACTTACTTATTTTTTTTTTGAATTGTTCAAAAACCAGTTTATTTGATGGACAATTCCTCTTAAAACATTTATTTCGTGCATTGATGTATTTGCCTTCAAAATAAAATTCTTAAATTTACTGATTTTTGCATTGGAGGTATGTTTTAAAAGATATCCAACTCGCAAAAGCATTTCCTCTATCTCCACAAATGTATCATGTACTTCTTTCGATGATGCCAAGTTAAAAACTTTTAATTCATTATTTAAATTCTTTTTGGAAGACTTATTTAATTCATACAAAACTATTGAAACAGCGTGAGAAAGATTTAAGGAAGGATTGTTCTGTGAAGTTGGAATATTAAAGGTTTTATTTGCCATAAGCAATTCACTATTAGTTAAACCTCTATCTTCTCTTCCAAATATAATTGCTAAATTATTTATCTTTTTAAAGGATAAAGTCCAATCAAATATATCTTCAGAAGATTCAAAAAATGAATCTTTATTTACATCAATCCGCCCACAAGATGCTAGAACTAAATCACAATCAAAAATTGCTTTTTGAAGATCATCAAAAATCTTACAATGTTCAAGAAATTTTTGACCTTTAAGGGCCATTTTTTTTGCTTCTAAAGAATATATATTGCATTTCGGAGAAACAATTCTTAATTCATCAACTTCAAAATTACTGCATAATCTAGCAACGCTCCCTACATTTAAAGGGCCATTTGGTTCAACTAATATTACCTTTAAATTAGAAATATTTTTCCCCAAAATCATTCAAGGCTATGAAGATATTTTAATAAATTTGACATATTTACAGGATCAATTTCAAAACTTGGCATAGGAGGAGTTAGGCCTCCAGTAACTTGTTTTATTATCTCTTTATCATTCAAACGTTGAGTTATTGAGTGTAAGTCTGGGCCCACTAAACCTCTTGCTGTAATTCCATGACATCCAACACAATTAACCTTAAAAAGAGCATCTCCTTCCTCAGCAGAACCATTAAGCTCAAGAGTTTCAATAATATATTTGTTATTTTCATTATGATTAACGAAAAATATTGAAAAACAAATCAATAAAACTCCAAATACAATAAAAAAAATTTTTAAGAATTCTTTTTTAAAGTCTCTTTCTGCTGCAGTTGATGAAGATGTTGACACAAAAAATAGTCTCTATGTAACAATTGTGGATAAGAAATTCAAAAAAGGCAAAAAAATGATCGAGCCTCTTCTATGTGGAATTGTTTTAGGTTTAGTTCCAATAACCCTTCTTGGATTATTCGTAAGTGCATGGAATCAATACAGAAGAGGTTCAGGGATGCTTGACATTGATTAAAAAAGTTAACCTTGATTGCCCATAGTTTCTTACATCTATAGTTTCCCACAAAGTACTTTTTTTAATTAATAGGTTTGGAGAATGTTCACAAATAACAATTGAATCTTTTTTTAAAAAATTACAATTGAATAATTGATTTAAAACTAATTCATGGAAATCTACATCATATGGAGGATCTAGATAAACAAAATCAAATTTTAATTTGTTTAAATCCATATTGCCAGATGATAAGTTTCTCTCATAATGTGGCTTTGTCCATTTCAAAACGTCTTTACAAATAACATCAATATCATTTCTCCTATAGTCCATATTCTCCAACGAGAGTAAATTTTCTAAACAAATTTTGGAGTTGATTTTGTTTTTTTCAATTGCAATTATTTTTCTTGCCCCATGATTATATGCTTCACAAGATATCGCTCCTGTTCCACTAAATAAATCCAACCAGTTACTATTTTCAACTCTTTTGTTCAAAATATTAAATACAGCCTCCCTAACTCTCAAAGTTGTAGGCCTCGTATAATTATTATTTGGACTTTGGAGTCTTTTACCGCCTATCAATCTTAAGTTTGTCTTCATCCGTAATCATCTGTTATTGAATATTACTGAGCCATCTTCTCAACAGTTTTTCTCCAGTTTTACCCGATTTTTCTGGGTGAAATTGACAGGCCAATAAATTATCATTCTCAATCATTGCAGTTAATTTTTTGGAACCATAATTAACCTGAGCTGCAATAATATCTAAGTCATTTGGGATTGCATGATAAGAATGTACAAAATAGACCCAATTATTTAATTCTTCAAGCTCTAATAAAGTATTTGGTTTTGTAGGTAAAAGTTGGCACCAACCCATGTGTGGGATTTTTTGATTAACAGTATTAGGTATTTTTTGTATTTTTCCTTTTAAAATTCCCAGCCCTTGAACTTTTCCTTCATCGCTAGACTCAAAAAGGAGTTGTAGACCTAAACATATCCCCAAAAAAGACTTTCCACTTTTAATCCAATTTTTCAAATCATTTATCAAATCCGTATCTACAAGATTATTCATCGCTGGATCGAATGCTCCAACTCCAGGAAGTATTATCGCCTTACAAAGATTAGAATCATTAAAATTTTTAATTAATATAATTTCTTCTCCAAGACTTTCTAGAGATTTTGTTACAGAATGAATATTACCCATCCCATAATCTATAAGTCCAATTTTATACAAAGCTTTTATATTTACAAATGCTTAGTTAAAGTACTCGAAAGAGTTGCTTTTGGTACAGCACCAACAACGGTATCAACCTTTTGACCTCCTTTAAAGATCATTAATGTAGGAATACTTCTAATTCCGTATTGACTGGCAACATTTGGATTCTCATCTGTATTTAATTTAAAAACTTTAATTTTCCCTTCAAAGTCTTTTGAGATTTCTTCTACAACTGGTGCAACCATCCTACATGGACCGCACCATGGTGCCCAAAAATCAACCAATACTGGAAGATCACTTTGCAGTACATCCTTGTCAAATGAAGAATCAGTTACGGCTGGAGCTGATGACATAATTTAAGTATTCCTTTTTGAAAATTTAGCAGGCAATTCTTTTAAGTGATGATTTCATTACAGATAAGATAATATAAGTAACAAAATATCTAAAAAAGCCCGATTAATCGGGCGATTTAGTGTGTGAGGAGTATGGGGTTTCCCCCATCATTTCATAATAACTCCTAATTAGAAAATTGTTCAATTTAATGGCTTATTCACCAAGGTTTTATAACTTTCTCTAAATGAACTACTTACCCATCCCAAGCTGCTGAGCTTTTTGATAAACCTTACCCTCTGTAAGAAGCGATGGTGCAATAACTATTTCAACTTCTTGCATTTCTTTAATGTTTTTTGCCCCAAGAGTGCTCATTGATGTTCTAATAGCTCCTAATAAGTTATGTGTCCCATCGTCAAGTATGGCTGGGCCTTTAATTATCCTTTCTAAGGATCCTGTAGACCCAACTTCAATTCTTGTACCCCTAGGCAATAAAGGACTTGGAGTCGCCATGCCCCAGTGAAATCCTTTACCTGGAGCATTTGAGGATTTAGCTATTGGGGATCCAATCATTACAGCATCTGCACCACATGCTAAACATTTACAAATATCTCCACCCGTCACAATTCCTCCATCACCAATAATAGGAATGTAACGACCACTTTCTTTAAAGTAGTCATTTCTTGCCGCACTACAATCAGCAATTGCTGTTGCTTGAGGAATTCCAATTCCTAAAACTCCTCTTGATGTACATGCTGCTCCTGGACCTATCCCAACCATTAATCCTGCAACTCCAGCATCCATGAGAAGTTTTGCAACTTCGTAAGTAACACAATTACCCGCTACAACTGGAACATTCATAGATTGGCAGAGATCTTTAATATTTAAGGTTTCCTTACCTTCCATACCAAGATGTTCAGTTGAAACAACTGTTCCTTGAAGGAAAAATAAATCTATTTTGGAATTATTAATTGCTTTTTTAAACTTAATAGCAGCTTGAGGAGTCCCACTAAAAGCAGCGATGCCTCCTCTTTCTTTAACCTCATTTATTCTTTGTAAGATCAATCCCTCCTTAACGGGTTCGCTGTATATCTTCTGCATTAATGGAACGAACTCATTCTTCCCGACTGATGCTATTTGATTCAAAATTTCATCAGGTTTTTCATATCTTGTTTGTATGCCCTCCATATTAATAACCCCAAGGGAGCCTAATTTTGTAAGTTCTACAGCTGTATTGACATCGACAACACTGTCCATTGCGCTAGCTACAATTGGAACTTCTCTTTTGAAATCACCTATTGACCAAGAAGGATCAGTCAAATTGTAATCAAGTGTTCTATTACCCGGGACTAAAGCTATTTCATCAATGCCATATGCCCTTCTGACTTTTTTATTTAAACCAAGTTCAACATTCACGGAATTTATCATTTATTCTGATTAAATTAACAACTAAAGGGGTAATAAGCCAAGGTTTATTCAAAAACAACAGGTTTTATTTTGATTTGTGTGTAAATGTAAGTATTTGGGAATTAAATAAATCTTTTTTTTTATTCATTATGACAATCAGCGATTATTATTGAAGAAAGGATTTTTGTATGTCTGATATTTTAGATTCTGATAACTCAGGATTAAGCGAAGATAACGACCGAATTATTCAGACTGACTTAAGAAATGAGATGTCTCGCTCTTACCTTGAGTATGCAATGAGCGTTATAGTTGGTCGTGCTCTTCCAGATGCAAGAGATGGATTAAAACCTGTTCATAGAAGAATTCTTTATGCAATGTATGAACTTGGTTTGACTAGCGGTAGACCATACAGAAAATGTGCAAGAGTTGTTGGCGAAGTACTTGGTAAATACCACCCGCATGGCGACACAGCTGTTTATGATGCTTTGGTTAGGATGGCACAGGATTTCTCTATGAGGATGCCACTTATAGATGGCCATGGAAACTTTGGTTCTGTAGATAACGACCCTCCTGCAGCAATGAGGTATACAGAATCTCGTTTACAGTCCCTTACAGATGAAAGTTTACTAGAGGATATTGAATCTGAAACTGTAGATTTCGCTGATAACTTTGACGGATCTCAACAAGAGCCCACAGTTTTACCTGCTAGGATCCCTCAACTACTTCTAAATGGATCATCTGGGATAGCAGTAGGAATGGCAACTAATATTCCACCTCATAATTTAGGTGAATTAATTAATGGTCTTAGGTCAATAATCAAAAAACCTTCAATTGATGATAGAGAACTTTTTGAAATAATTAAGGGGCCTGATTTCCCAACAGGTGGGCAAATCTTGGGTAGAGATGGTATTAGAGAAACTTTTAAGACAGGAAGGGGTTCAATAACCATGAGAGGTGTAGCTAATATTGAGCAAATTAAATCCTCTGGCAGGGCAGAGAAAGATGCAGTAATAATTACAGAGCTTCCATTTCAAACTAATAAAGCGGCATTAATAGAGAGAATTGCTGACTTGGTTAATGAAAAAAAATTAGAAGGTATTTCTGATATTAGAGATGAGAGTGATCGAGATGGAATGAGGATAGTTATTGAACTAAAAAGGGATGCCTACCCACAAGTAGTTTTAAATAATTTATTTAAGTTAACACCTCTACAAAATAACTTTAGTGCAAATATCCTAGCTTTAGTAAAAGGAGAGCCAACAACACTTTCACTAAGGAAAATGTTAGATGTATTTCTAGACTTCAGAGTGGAGACAATAAGAAGAAGAACAGGATTTTTATTAAAAAAGGCCGAAGAAAGGGATCACATTGTAAAAGGTCTTTTATTAGCGTTGGGTTCTATGGATGAAATTATCAATCTAATAAGATCAGCAAAAGATACAGCTTCAGCTAGAGAAAAATTACAAACTGATCATGAGTTATCTGCCACACAGGCAGAAGCAATCTTACAAATGCAATTAAGGAGATTAACAGCCCTAGAAGCAGATAAAATCAAAGGGGAACATAATGAGTTAACCAGAAAAATCAGCCAATATCTGCAAATATTGAATAGTAAAGAGAGAATTTTTGATATTATTATTGATGAACTTAATAAAATCGATGAAAGATTTTCCACTCCAAGAAAAACAGAAATACTTGATTTAGGAGGCGGTTTAGATGATATTGATCTTATCGCTAATGACAGATCTGTAGTTTTATTAACTGAAGCAGGTTATTTAAAAAGAATGCCTGTTAATGAATTCGAATCTACAAGTCGTGGGTCAAGAGGTAAAGCTGGAACAAAGACACATGAAGATGATGAAGTAAAACTATTTATAAGCTGTAATGATCATGATACTCTTTTGCTTTTCAGTGATAGAGGGGTATCTTATGCACTCCCAGCATATAGAGTCCCTACGAGTAGCAGAACAGCTAAAGGTACTCCATCAGTTCAACTTCTCCCAATACCAAGAGAAGAAAAGATAACTTCACTGGTTGCAATAGATTCTTTTGATAACGATTGTTATCTACTAATGCTAACCAAGGCTGGATTTATAAAAAGAACTTCACTTTCTGCTTTCTCAAGAATTCGATCAAATGGATTAATAGCAATAAATCTTGAGGATGGGGACGCTTTAACTTGGGTTAGATTATCAAGAGAAGGTGATAGTGTTTTAATTGGATCAAGAACAGGAATGGCGATTCATTTCAGATTAGATATTAATGAATTAAGGCCACTTGGTAGGACAGCGAGGGGGGTTAAATCTATGAACCTGAGAAAAGGTGACAATCTTGTATCTATGGATGTTTTGACATCTGATTTAGTTGATCAATTAGCTAAGAATGAAGATCTTACAAAAGAATTTGATGAAAATAATGAAGTTAACTCTTCGGAAGGTCCTTGGGTACTAATAGCAAGTGCATTTGGACTAGGTAAAAGAGTTCCTGTAACTCAGTTTAGATTACAAAAAAGAGCAGGCATGGGTTTGAGAGCAATAAAATTCAGAATTAAAGATGATGTATTAGTTTGTTTGAAGGTCCTCGGAGAAGGGGAAGAATTACTTTTTGTGACCGAAAAAGGTGTGATAGTAAGAACAAAAGCAGATAAAATTTCCCAACAATCTAGAGCCGCTACTGGAGTAAAATTACAAAGGTTGGATGATGGAGATCATTTATCAGAAGTTGTCTTAGTTCCTCATGAACAAACAGAAGAAGTAGATCAATTCAATGCAGGCACAGAAAATTAAAAGAAAATGATTTATTAGATCATATGGAAATACTTGATATTTTAATTCTAGGTTCCGGGCCTGCAGCACTATGCTTGGCTTCAGAATTATCTAAGCAAGATCTAAATATAAAGGGGATATCTACTAAATCTCCAAATGAAAAATGGGAGAATACATATGGTATTTGGGCTTCTGAATTAGAAGAATTAGGATTAGAGTCTTTGTTATCTCATCGATGGTGTAAAACAGTAAGTTTTTTTGGAAATGGGGAAAATAAAAAGGGAGATCATCCAACAAAACATAATTATGATTATGGTTTAATTAATCAAGAAGCTTTTCAAAACGAACTTTTAAAAAAGTGTAAAGGGATTAAATGGTTGAATGAAACAGCCAAAGATATTAAAGAGAAAAATAAAATTTCTGAGGTAACTTGTTTTTCAGGACTAAAGATAAAGGCTAGGTTAGTCATTGACGCAAGTGGTCATAAAAGTAATTTTGTAAAAAGACCAGTCCAAAATGAAATCGCTCAACAAGCTGCTTATGGAATTGTCGGTAAATTTTCATCGCCTCCAGTCAACAAGGAACAGTTTGTCTTAATGGATTTTCGTCCAAATCATTTAAACAATAAAGAAAAGTTATCATCTCCTTCGTTTCTCTATGCGATGGATCTTGGAAATGAAACTTTTTTTGTTGAAGAAACATCATTAGCTAGTTATCCTGCATTGTCCCAAGAAAATCTTAAAAAAAGACTTTATAAAAGACTGAATAGTAAAGGTATTGAGGTAAGTGAAATTTTTCATGAAGAGAATTGCCTATTCCCAATGAATTTACCCCTCCCATTTAAAAAACAATTTGTACTTGGTTTTGGAGGTTCTGCAAGCATGGTGCATCCTGCATCAGGTTACATGATCGGATCTTTATTAAGAAGAGCTCCACTACTTGCAGAAAAATTAGCAATCTTTTTAAAACAACCTCATCTAAGTTCTCTTGAACTAGCAACAAAAGGTTGGGGGGTCCTATGGCCTTACGAGTTAACACAAAGGCATAAACTTTACCAATATGGTCTGAGAAGATTGATGAGTTTTGACGAAAGTAGATTAAGATGCTTTTTCTCAAATTTCTTTAGATTATCAACCAATGAATGGGTAGGTTTTCTTACTAATACACTTCCACTACCAAAACTAATTTACGTTATGAGTAAGATGTTTATCAATTCACCTTTAAAAGTAAAACTGGGCATGCTTAAGTTAAATTAGTTTTTTTTATTTTCGCCAATCATCAATATTAATATCTGGGAAAACTTTATCTTCTTCCTCAATATCTTCTAGAAATTTTAAGTTAATTTTAGAATGCTTATTAATCATTTCTACTATTTTCCAGAACCTGAACAAATGTCTTTCTATCCTCTCTTTTGCAAGCTCAGTTGTAGTTCCTGCTCTTAGTATAAAACTCCAATCAGATGACTCAGAGAGAAGTAATTCTCTTGCTGCTTGCTTGAAAAGTCTTTGAGATAAGTCATTATTAAAATTTTTCGAGCATAAATCCACAAAAGTTGAGCCTGCTTTAGTGATTTCTGGAACAATCCACGCATTTGCGTCATTAATCCAGTAATTATGGTAACCTCCTTGACCCCAGCTTGATGGTGATGGATCGCATATCTGAAGATTTGGCTTTTGAATTAAGAATTCTTTTAAATTTGTAAGCTTAATTGAATATTTACTAGAGTTTTTTAAAATATTTTCAATAAAAAAAGGGCCCTCATACCACCAATGGCCAAATAACTCTGCATCAAATGGAGCTACCAATAAGGGCTTAAAGGAAGAGGATAGTGTTAATTTTTCTAATTGTTTAGATCTTGCCTGGAGATATGAATCAGCATGCTCTGCAACCCTCTTTTTGGCTTCATTTTCTAAGTAAAAAGCCTTTTCCCCTAAAGGTACCTTATCATCGGTAATCTTATGAAACTTCAAACCCAAAGGTCTTTTAGTTGAGATACCTTTCTTTTGGAGTTTAGAGATAGGTAATTCCCATCCCAAATCTTTATGAAATTCCCTATAAACTTTGTCTCCCGGGTAACCCTCCTTTGCAGACCAAACAGGTAAAGTTGACTCACTATCTCTTCCAAAGAAGGCAACTCCTTTTTTCGAGCATATTGGTGCGTACACACCATACCTAGGCCTTGGTGTGGCATTTAGAATACCGTGACCATCTAGTATTGCATATCTAATTCCGGAATTAAATAGCATTTCATCTAAATTCTCATAATATGCACATTCAGGTAACCAAATACCTAAAGGCTTAGTTCCAAAAATATTTTCATGGTTCCTAATGGCTGTATTGATTTGTCCTTTAACAGTTTCTGGATTCTCTCTTAATATTGGCAAATAGCCGTGTGTAGCAGCACACGTCAAGATATCCAAATTTCCAGAGTTATTTAAAACTCTAAACTTCTCAACTAAATTTCCAGAACATTTTTGCCAATACAAGTATTTGTCATTAAGGTTATTCATTAAAAATGCAGAGGCATTTTTTTCTTCTTTTGAAAGTTCATTTAAGAAATCATTTCTTGTTTCAATCCAACTTGGAAATGTTTCTTTAATTTTTTTATTATTTAGAAGCGATAATAATGTTGGAGACAAACTAATAGTAAGTTTGGTATTTAAAGGATTTTCATTTTTGGAAGATTCTATTGATTGAAGTAATGGTATATAACATTCCAAAATTGCCTGAAATAACCAATCCTCTTCTAAGGAGTTTTTTTCATTTTTTCTGACATAAGGAAGATGAGCATGTAAAACTATCGCTAACTGGCCTAAAAGATTATTTTTAAGAGTATTGCCCATTCATACTTTTTAAATTTATGCCTGTGGTTCTATAAAAAATCGAAATTATTTTTATAAAGAGAAGGCTTTAATCCTAAAAGAATACTTTAAAAATTTAAGTATTTTATTTTTTTTTTCAGAATTTTAACCAATATTATTTAAGTTATAAAATTTCAACAAATTTTTATTGAACTAAATCTAGTCAAATTTTTTTAATTAGCTTAATATAAGTTTAGGTTATTCCTTCTGATGTCAAAAAATCCTGGAAGAATTTTGATATTTGATACAACTCTTCGAGATGGAGAGCAATCACCTGGTGCCAGTCTAAATCTTGAAGAAAAACTTGCTATCGCCCATCAATTAGCAAGATTAGGAGTAGATATTATTGAAGCTGGATTCCCTTTTGCAAGTCCAGGAGATTTTAAAGCTGTTAATAAAATTGCTAATTCAGTAGGAAAAGAAAATGGCCCTATAATATGTGGTTTAGCTAGAGCGTCTAAAGGAGATATAAAAGCATGTTACGAAGCAGTATCTCCAGCACCCAAGAAAAGAATACATACTTTTATTGCGACAAGTGATATTCATCTTAAACACAAACTTAAAAAATCCAGAAAAGATGTTCTTCAAATAGTTCCAGAAATGGTTAATTATGCAAAATCCTTAGTAGATGATATTGAGTTTTCTTGTGAAGATGCTTCAAGGAGTGATCCTGAATTTTTATACGAAGTGATTCAACTAGCGATTACTGCAGGAGCGACAACAATAAATATCCCTGATACTGTTGGATTTACAACTCCTAGTGAATTTGGCAAACTAATTTCTGATATAAATAAAAATGTTCCAAATATTGATGAGGCAGTAATCTCGGTACATGGTCATAATGATTTGGGTTTAGCAGTAGCCAATTTTCTTGAGGCAGTAAAAAATGGAGCAAGACAACTAGAATGTACTATCAATGGAATTGGTGAAAGAGCCGGGAATGCCTCTCTAGAAGAATTAGTAATGGCACTTCACGTTAGGAAAAGTTTTTTTAATAGTTTTTTCAAAAGAAATCCAGATTCCCCAACTCCTCTTACGGCCATAAGAACAGAAGAGATAACAAAAACCTCTAGACTTGTTTCTAATCTAACTGGAATGACGGTACAACCTAATAAAGCAATTGTGGGAGCTAACGCTTTTGCACATGAGTCAGGCATTCATCAGGATGGGGTTTTAAAAAATAGACTAACTTACGAAATTATCGATGCAAAAACTGTTGGTTTGAATGACAACAAAATATCTTTAGGGAAACTTAGTGGAAGAAGTGCGGTAAGAGCAAGATTAGAAGAGATGGGATATGACTTGAGCCGAGAAGATTTAAATGATGCTTTTGCTCGTTTTAAAGATTTAGCTGACAGGAAAAGAGAAATCACTGATAGAGACTTAGAAGCAATTGTTAGTGAACAAGTTCAGCTCCCTGAAGCTAAATTTCAATTAAGTCTAGTACAAGTAAGTTGTGGTAACGCCTCTAAACCTACTGCCACCATTTCGCTCCTAAATACGGAAGATAAT
The DNA here is from genome assembly GCA_902591275.1 of uncultured Prochlorococcus sp. Taxonomy (GTDB): domain Bacteria; phylum Cyanobacteriota; class Cyanobacteriia; order PCC-6307; family Cyanobiaceae; genus Prochlorococcus_A. The sequence goes on from CACJAC010000009.1 coordinate 27,877, forward strand.
AGTGAGGATACTGCTGTATCAATAGGGACTGGACCCGTTGATGCTGTATGCGAGGCTTTAAATAAATTAGCTAAAGTTCCTAATGAATTAATTGAATTTTCTGTTAAGTCGGTAACAGAAGGTATTGATGCTTTGGGCGAAGTAACAATAAGAATAAGAAGGGATAATAAAATATATTCTGGTCATTCTGCTGATACAGACGTTGTAGTTGCTGCAGCGAATGCTTACGTTAATGCTTTAAATAGACTAGTATTTTCTGAGAAAAAAAATTCAATTCATCCACAATTTGATAATTTAGAGAATTCTGACAATAAATTTCTATCTAATAATGCAAATTAAATTTTTTTCTTAGGATTATTAAGTAGCATTAAAAAATAGTCTCTTAATACTGTAAATTAAAATTATAGTTAAAGCAGTAAATAATGAGAGAAAGGGTACTTGGATATTGGGCACTTTCGTGGGTTGGCTTAATCGGCAATATAATTGCACTTCCAATAATCGCATTAATAATAAGTTATGGGCCTCCACTAAAAGTTGCGAATATAACTCTAGCTATAAGTCTTGGGTGGCCTGCTGCAATTGTTGGAATAGTTTCTTCAGCAGCCCTTTTAGCAGAGAGAAAATGGGGTGTAACTTTAACTTTGGTATCTTTATCGATGGTAATTTCTGGTATGGGTCCTTATTCAGTTGTTAGGCTAATAACTCTTAAAGACATTTATGGAGTTGGTGGGTTTACTCTTTTAACAACATTATTAAGTACGTTAGCTCTTATTTATTGGTGTAATCCGAAACATCGTAGAAGTATTAGATTATAGAATTAAAAATTAAGAAAAAGTATTATTCTTGCTAGTTGGATACTGAATTCTTCTGTGTCTAATTCTTTTCCACACATTCAAGAATGCCCTTTTTATTAGAAAAATTTCTCCTTTCGATAAATTACTATCATCTAATTGACCATCTTTTTTACGCGAGTAAATAATATTAGAAATTGTTTCCAAAGCTTCTTTATCAGATGCATTAATATTCATAGCCCTTAGTGCGGCTTCACATCCATCGGCAAGCATTAAAATAGCTGTTTCTTTGGACTGAGGAATAGGGCCTTTGTATCTAAAATAATATTCATTAATGTCAAGATTTTTTTCTTTAGCTTTTTGAAAAAAATATCCCATTTTAAGTGTACCTTGATGTTCTGGAATAAAATTAGCTATCAGTTTAGGTATTCTATTTTTTCTTGCAAATTTCAATCCTTCATCAACATGAGCCTGTAATACTTCTGCACTTTTAATCGGATCATCTAATTCGTCATGGGGATTTTTTGAACCATCCTGATTTTCAATAAACCAATTAGGCGCATGTAATTTGCCAACATCATGATATAGCGCTCCAGTTTTAATTAGATCAATATCACCACCAATCATTCTTGTCGCTTCCTCTGCTAAACCACAAATAAGTAAGGTATGTTCAAAAGTACCGGGAGCCTCTAGAGACAATCTTCTAATTAAGGGTTTCTCCTTATCAGCCAATTCAAGTAATCTTGCTTTAGTTAACAATCCGAATATCGATTCAAAAATAGGAATAAATAAGATTGTAAAAAGCATAGCTATTGCCAATAGCAAGGAGTCAGAAAATATATCCCCATTTGCTAAAACAAAATCTTTCTTACTAATAAGAGATATTTTATCTTTACCTATCAATATCCATTGACTCAAGAACGATACTATAGGGACAAAAATTGATAGTTGAAGTAATTGAGCTCTACTTCTTATTCTTCCTCCAAGAAGAGATACTATTGAAGCACAAACTAATAAAATAAAAAATAAATTGTTATTGATAATAATTTCTGGGTCAGGCCAAATAAGACTCGCTATTGATACCCAAGCTAAAGCTGTTATGCTTCCCATTCCTTGGGATATTATTAATGCCGGTGGAATTATCAGAGATAATGGACTTATATTTGAAGCTAAGGATAATTTCGCAACTTGTACTGCTAAAAGAAGAGTAATGATCAAGAAGATCTGTCTTGAAGAAATTGTGGGATTCTCTTTTTTTGAAACTAATATCAAAACTCCGGAACTAACAAGTATTTCAGTAAAGGTCAAAAGCCAAGAAAAAATATCTGCGATCTTTAAAGGCGATATAAGAAGTAGTTTATAAGAAGAAATTATTGAAATTAAGATGCATACTAAAAAAATTATGAGATTATCTATTCTTGAAATTATAATTGGTTGTTTTACTGGGACTTGACTTCGCCTCCACAGATAAAACAATTTCTTAAAGGTGGTTGTGATGTTTTGCACAGAATATAAATAAATCTATTTGAATAATTTAAAATTATAGGCATGCTAGGTGTAAAAAGGAGGTGTTTTTCTAAATGTCATTAAAATTAGACGGTAAAAAATTATCTCTTGAAATTGAAAAAAGATTAGCTGACTATATATCTAGTAATAAAAAAATTGCGAAAAGACCTCCCGGTTTAGCTGTAATAAGAATAGGTGAAGACCCTGCGAGTGGTGTTTACGTTAATAACAAGGAAAAAGCATGTACAAGGATTGGAATAAAGAGCTTTATCTTTCATCTAAAAGATAGTGTAGAGCAAAAAGAAGTTGAACAATTAATAATTAAACTTAATTCTGACAATGATATTGATGGAATGTTACTACAACTTCCCATCCCGAAGAAATTTGACGAGCAAAAACTGATCAGTCATATTAATCCAAGTAAAGATGTAGATGGACTAAATGAGATAAACATCGGCAAACTAATGAAAAATGAGCCTGCGATGAGATCATGCACACCCGCAGGAATTATTAATTTATTAAGATCCCAAAATATTACAATTGAAGGTAAGAAAATTGTTGTCATAGGAAGAAGTTTGCTTGTTGGAAAACCCCTATCACTTATGTTGTTGAATCTAAATGGAACGGTAACAATTACTCACTCTAGAACACAAAATCTGAATAAAGTCTGCAAAGAAGCCGACATTTTAATTGCGGCTGCAGGAAAACCCAATCTTGTAGATTCGAGTTTTGTGAAAGAAGGAGCAGTAATTATTGATGTTGGAATACATAGATTAAAAAGTTCCGATAAAAATCAGACCAGATTATGTGGCGATGTATTATTAGAAGATGTCATTTCTAAAGTATTTGCTTACACACCTGTACCAGGAGGTGTTGGACCAATGACAGTAACAATGTTACTTGTAAATACTATTTTTAGCTGGCAAAAACAATTTGGTTTATCATCAACTCTTAATGACCTTTTGCCATAAACTCCAAGATGAATTTTTTTTTACTAAAGGTATAAAATGACTGAAGTGATAAATAGTATTTCTGATTTTGAAAAATATCTTAAAAACACAAAAAAGGTTGTAGAAGAAGCACTTGATTTTTCCTTGGGCCCTGAGAATCCAGAAATATTAAGAGAATCAATGAGATATTCCCTATTAGCTGGAGGGAAAAGAATACGTCCAATTTTATGTTTAGCATCTTGCTCACTGGCTGGAGGAGAACCATCTCTTGCAGTTCCCACTGCAGTAGCAATAGAAATGATCCATACAATGTCCTTGATTCATGATGATCTGCCCGCCATGGATAATGATGACTTGAGGAGAGGTAGGCCGACTAACCATAAGGTATATGGAGATGCAATAGCTATTCTTGCAGGCGATGCTTTATTAACAAGGGCATTTGAAATGGTCTCTTTAAGAAGCCCTGGAGTCGATCCAAATAGATTATTAAATGTAGTTGGCGAGTTATCCCTAGTTGCAGGTGCACCAGGCCTAGTCGGGGGACAAGTTGTTGATTTGGAATGCGAAGGCAAAGAAGTCGACCTTGAAACTCTCGAATATATTCATCTTCACAAGACTGGGGCTCTATTGAAAGCCTGCGTAAGAACGGGCGCGATGATTGCAGGAGCTAACGAAAAACTATTGCAAGCTCTGACAACATATGCAGAGGGAATTGGTTTAGCCTTCCAAATAATAGATGATATTCTTGATTTAACTTCCAGCAGTGAAAAGCTTGGTAAAACTGCCGGAAAAGATCTTTTAGCTGACAAAACTACTTACCCTAAATTACTTGGAATGGAGGAGTCAAAGAAAAGAGCATTTGATTTAGTTGAAAAAGCAAAAAAAGCAATTGAACCTTGGGGTGCAGATGCAAAGTATTTAATATCGTTAGCCGACTTTATTACAAATAGAGACAGATAATTATTTTTAATTTATGTCTGAGTTTTTTCCCCTTTTCGATAATTCAGTTCTATTCTGGAGCCTATTATCCTGCTTGCTAGCCCAATTTTTTAAAATTGTTTTCAATTTCTTTTCAACTGGAGAGATAAGATTTGGAATTATGTTCGAGACAGGTGGCATGCCCTCAAGTCATTCCGCCTTAATAACTGGTGCTTCATCTGGTATAGGTTATGAATTAGGATTTGATAGCTCAATATTCGCATTATCAGTTGCGGTTGCACTAATAGTTATGTATGACGCCAGTGGTGTTCGAAAATCAGCTGGGATTCAAGCTGCAGAAATTAATAAACTGTCAAAAAAACTAGACCCTCAATCTGAATTACTGTTAAAAGAAACCCTGGGTCATACAAAAATTGAGGTTATAGTAGGGAGTTTTTTAGGACCATTAATCACTTTGCCTGGAATGTTTTTTCTAGGTTCCCCTCTCAAAGTATTTGATTTGATAATAAATTAAGAATTTTTTGAAAAAGTAATTTGGGTGGCATCTATAAAATTTTTTGCGACTTCTGGAGAACTTGGCAAATGTAAGTGAATCCAACTTGCATGTAATTTTTCATCAAAAAAGCCTTCATTTTTGTATTCAGTTTTCCACGATTTAATTTTCCATGGGGAAGAAAGTTTCTTCGGATACTCAGCTTTTCCAAAATCAAGTTCAGATAAATTATTTTCAATTTCCCAATAATGAAATTCATGTCCTCTAATTAATTGATTTTGTTTAATAATCGGAGTATCTTTTAAACCCTCAATGTATCTATAACCTACTGAAAGTTTACTTTTTTTTGATCTAAATGGCAGGATGCCACTCATTTTATAATTATTACCATTTTCATCTTTTATGAATTCTCCTAAAATCATCATCCCTCCACACTCAGCATATATAAATCCATTTTTGCGGAATTTCCTCAATGAATTTAAGCTTTTTGTAGAGTTACTTATATGATCAGCATATTTTTCAGGGAATCCCCCAGGGATAATTAAAGAAGAAGCCTCATGTGGTATTTCTTCATCATCATAAATACTCCATGAAATCAATGGTATGCCTATTTCACTCAAAAACTCCTTAGTTTCAGGGTATTGAAAATGAAAAATTTTATCTTCTACAATTGCGATAGGTTTACTTTTGTCAATTTTAAAATCTTTAAAATTGACAGACTTAAATATTTTCTTTTGAGGAGATTTCAGAAATTTAATAAGAGAAAATACATCAAGATTTCTTTCGGCGAAATTTGCAAAATATTCAACATCAATTTCTTTTCCATTATCAATTGGAGGTATCAAACCTAAATTAGCCTTGTTTAAAGTTATTTTTGAATCAGATGGTAAAAAACCAAGAATTTCGATTTTTTCATTTTCAAAAACTTCTTTAATTAATTTTTTATGTCTATCTGAATTAACGTTGTTAAATATAATTCCTGCTATTGACAACTCACTATCAAAATCTCTAAAACCTCGGATAGTCGCTAAAAGAGAAGCTACTTGACCTCTAGCATTAACAATAAAAATTATTGGGGCATTGAGAAGTTTAGCGATATTTGCTGTGCTGGAATAGGTTGTTGACCCTAATCCATCAAATAGACCCATTGCTCCTTCAATTAATGAGAATTCATATTTCAAAGAATGTTTAAAAAAACTTTCTTGAACCCATTCCTCACCACTTAAAAAAATATCTAAATTCCTACAAATAGGTTGACCAATTGAACTAAGTTGCTGTTGATCAAGATAATCTGGGCCAACCTTAAAAGTTTGTATCTTTATACCTTTTGAGAACGCCCAACAAGATAGCAAAAGCGATAATGTAGTTTTCCCACTATCAGTTGAAGGAGAGGATATTACACAAGGCATCAATTAGTTATTAAAACCATTAAATATTTGAAGGGCAATTTTAATAGAATTTTCAAAAAGAGGACTAGTATTACCTCTACTACTTCCCAATAATTTACTAACATCGTACTCTGATGTAGAAAAAGAATTTGGAACAACTTGTTCTATTAATTCCATATCAGCCATTCCCCCTGCTTCAAGTCTCATACATTCCACTGATTCACAGCCAAGTATTACACAAGTGTTATTTTTTTGTACCTCACTAATTTTTGAAATCAGCCTCAATCCAATAACTTGTCCTAAATGAATACTTGGATTTCCCAAAGATAAGGGATTAATTGATGCAGAAATTATTTCGCCATTAATTTTTTCAAAATCTATTTTTATTGATTCTGTATCTCTTTCAACTTTTATAAAAGACCAACCAAGTTTATCGCTAATCCATGAAATCAAAAACAAAGCTTGAATCATATGATCTCCTGCAATATCAATATCAATATCAGTAATATGATCTAAAATGGGTCTCCTAGAGGGCGGATCAAAAATCATTGCCAATGATTCCCTCCAATTTTTCAATCTAACCCAATTCAAATCATTAATAGCTTTATTTGAACTATTTAATTGATCTAAAACTTTTAAACATCTTTGAGGCGATCCAAGAGCAGTGTCAATTATTAACCTTAGACCATAATTAGTAAAATATTCGAAGATTTCAGGAGATTCATCCAAGCTTCCATTCCACCACAACCATGCAGGTAATTCATCAATTGATAATTCTTCAATTATTTTTAATCCTTTATTAGATATTGAGTCGGAGCCCCCCCTAATAACTACTAAATCCCCACATATAGGTTGCATAGCTGGAGTATCACTTAATGGACAGTAAGCGGATACAAAAGTTTTGATATCTGAATTTTTATTTAATGTCGGCGCTAAAGTTATTAATCTTCTTGGATTCAATGTACTTATTGATGATTCAAAAAATTGTCCTCTAAAATCTTCAAAGTCTTTATTAGATAAATTTTCCTTTAACAAATTCAATAATTTTTCACTATTAAGTGAAGTAGTCAGAGGAAGTCCTTGATCTAATATAAATTTTTTAGCAACTTCAATTGTCTCTGGACTTAAATTTCCAGTAATTGGTCCATTTACTAATTCTTTTTGAACCAAACATTGTTCTAGCCAAGCAGGCTGCCATACCATTAATGTAAAAGTATTAGCTCCACTATTATCTTTATCTTCTGAAATCCATAATTTATTAAGATAATTAGAAATTTCCTGATAAGGGAGCTCTAAAGGGGTTTGGAGTGTTAGTTGAGGTTTCATTTTTAAGGTCTACGCCAGAAAATATTATCTTTTGAAATTAATTGATCAGACTCACAAGGTCCCCACGTCATAGATTCATAATTATAAATAGGTAACTTCCAAGGAGAATTATCCATCAATTCTATTAATGGCGTATAAAGTTTCCAGGCTGCCTCTACTTCATCACTTCGAGTAAATAGGGTTGGGTCAGAAAGCATTGCATCAGCTAATAATCTTACATAGCCTTCATCTGAGGGCTCTCCAAATGATTCATCATAAGAAAATTCCATCTCAACAGGTCTTGATTTCATTCCAGAACCGGGAGATTTTACTTCAAATTTGAAAGTAGCACCTTCATTTGGCTGAATTCTAAGGATAAGTTGATTTGGAGCAGGATTTATTATTGTTGATTCAAATAAATGAACAGGAACGTCTTTAAAATTCAAGACTATTTCTCCAAGTCTTTTAGGCAGTCTTTTACCTGTTCTCAAATAAAAAGGAACCCCTTGCCAACGCCAGTTATCAACGAAAAGTTTTGTCGCAATATAAGTTTCAGTTGTGCTATTACAATTAACACCATCTTCCTGCCTATATCCTTTTAGTCGATTTGAAATATTTCCTCCCTCTCCATATTGACCTCTTATGCAACAATTCCACGGTTCATTTTCGTCAGCAAGTTTTGAAGCTTGAAGAACCTTAGCTTTTTCATTTCTTATTGCTTCTGGTTCAAACTTTCCTGGAGGTTCCATAGCAGTAACAGCAAGCATTTGAGTCATATGATTTTGAAGCATATCCCTTAAAGCACCTGAGCTTTCGTAATAACCTGCTCTATCTTCAACACCAACTGTTTCAGATGAAGTAATTTGAACACTTGATATATAATTTCTGTTCCAGATTGGTTCAAAAATAGTGTTAGCAAACCTCAAAACAAGAATATTCTGAACTGTCTCTTTACCTAAATAATGATCAATCCTATAAATCTGACTTTCTTCAGCACAACTTTGAACGATCTTATTCAATTTTTTTGCACTTGAATAATCTCTTCCAAAAGGTTTTTCAATCACTAAACGACTTTTCTTAGGATCATCTAAAAGGCCAGCTGCTTTAAGGGCTTTACATCCACTTGCATAGAAATTCGGAGATACTGATAAATAAAATGTTCTATTCCCATGAGTGGCTTGTGTTTTATCAATTTCATTTAATCTTAAAGAAAGCCTTACGACATGATCACTTTGTTGTAAGTCAACTGGTTCATAGAAAAGATAATTAGAAAATTGTTCCCACTCCCTTTCATTACCAGATATTTGATTTGATAGCTTTACTTTCATCTTTTCTCTAAACTCAGCATCAGTCCAAGGTCTTCTAGCACAACCAACTATTCCAAATTCACTAGGAATTCTTCTTTGCAAATAGAGTTCAAATAAGGCTGGTATTAATTTTCTATGAGTAAGGTCTCCACTAGCACCAAATATCACTAGGCATTGGGGAGATATGACTCTTTCCTGCCGTAAACCTAATCTTAGAGGATTACCTAAAGTTGAAGGCATATTTTTATTATTCTTTATTTAAAATCCTCTTTTTTTCAAATATTAGCTACATATTGTGTCTAAACCAAAAAGTATTTAGTAGCTGAAACTTAAATCTAAATATCAAAGATTTAGTAAGTTTCTACATGCCATCTTCCTGCTTTTTTCAGTTGAGGTCTTAATTCTGACCAGTTCAAGCCTTTTTCTTCTGCTGCCTTAGTCATTGCTTCATCTATTCCAGGTTCCATACCCTTTAATCCACAAAGATATATGTGTGTCTTTTCATCTTCAATCATATTGAAAAGTTCATTGGCTGACTCTAAAACTCTGTCTTGAATGTACATTCTTCCACCTTTTGTATTTTGCTGCTCTCGACTAATAGCTTTTGTATATTTAAAATTGTCTGGATTCTCAGCAATATATCTTTGAAGATCCTCTTCATATAACAAATTAGCAGATTTTGGAGCTCCCATAAATAACCAAGCTTTACCCTTGAAATTCCATTTATTTTTTTCTTTTTCAGTTGGTTCGAACATTCTTCTTAAATAAGCCCTCATTGGTGCTATTCCAGTTCCAGTGGCTAACATAACTATGTTTGCGTCCTCCTCATCAGGGAGAAGCATTTCTTTACCAACAGGACCTGTTATTTTTACTTTATCTCCAGGCTTAATATCACATAAGTAAGTAGAGCAGACACCATTAATGGTTTCACCATCTTTTTCATACTGAAGCTGTCTTACACAAAGAGAAACTGTATTTCCATTAAAGTCATCACCGTGTCTAGTGCTAGCTATTGAGTAAAGTCTTAATTTATGAGGTTTTCCATTAGCATCTTCACCAGCAGGCATGATACCAATACTTTGGCCTTCTACATAATTTAAAAATGGATCACTATCTTTAAGGTCGAAAGTTATGTGATTAACTCTACCAATTGCTCCTTCTTTGAGTAGACTATAGTTTTCAATAACTGTTCCCTCATATGGTGTTTTAGGACGGTAAATATTGACTGGAACATCTGCATGTTTTTTCTTAACTATTTTTGGAGCTTCTGATTTTGGAGCTTCTGATTTTGGAGCTTCTGTTTTTGAAACAGCGACTTTTTTAGTTTCCACAGCCTTTGCCTCAGGTTTTTTTGTTTTTGTTTCTTCAACAAATTTTAAAGCTCTTTTATTAAAAGTTGTGAGTATAAAATAAAAAACAGCTATTACTACTGGTATATGAGCTAGTCCGCCTGCGATTACTTTTGCTTGTGAATACATTTTTTAGATTTCTTTAATAAAAGATTATCAATTTGTAGTTTAATTTGTAGTGATTTTACAAAAATGGTTACGTTTTGAGATCGGGATAAATAAAAGAAATAATTTTAATTTTTCAGTATTTATTGTTTTTATCAGTATAGTTACACAGAAATAATTTTTTATCTAATTAAAAAATTCATTTATGAATAATCCTCAAGAATCAGAAAATCATTCTAATAACAATGATTACAGGACAATTGAGCAGACTATGGAGAAGTTTTCCGGTGGGACAAGACGACTGGCAGCTCAACTTACAACTTCTGCAAGTTTTGATTCTTTGTGGAGTGTTTTAACAGATTATGATCGACTAAATCTCTACATACCTAATCTTTTATCGAGCAAAAAAATATTTCAGAAGGGAAATAATGTCCAGCTTAAACAAGTTGGGGCTCAGGATTTCCTTGGCATGAAGTTTTCAGCTGAAGTAACTATAGATTTATTTGAAGATAAGGAGCTTGGCCTCTTAAAATTTAATTTAATAAAAGGAGATTTCAGAAAGTTTGAGGGTAGTTGGAAAATTCAAAATATTAAAAATACTTCAATAAACTCATTAATTTACGATCTTACTGTTCAAGGTTGTCAGTGGATGCCAATAGGAATGATAGAGAAAAGACTGAAAAAGGATCTTTCAGAAAATTTAATTGCCGTAGATAGGCAAGCAAAAGCATCAAAAAGATCGTTATAAATTTAAATTAATAGCCCCAAGGGGATTCGAACCCCTGTCGCCTCCGTGAAAGGGAGGTGTCCTAGGCCTCTAGACGATGGGGCCAGGAAATTAGCATAACAGCTTATTAAAAACTAAGAGTAAGGCTAGCCTTTCGTCAAGTATTGTTGCTCTTTGTTTTGTCCTTGCCACACAGGAACTGTGAAATGGAAGCAGGAACCTTCCCCTACTTCAGATACGACCCATATTCTTCCTCCATGGACTTGTACTATTCTCCTACATACTGATAACCCTATACCAAATCCTGAAGTTCCTTCAGAAGTCTGGGGAAGTCTAACCCTATCTAGAAAAATTCTTTTTTGTTCGCTCAAAGGAATACCTGCACCTTTGTCACAAATTGTTATTTCTACCCATTGATTTGTCTTATGAATCATAGTGATTTTTATAGATCCAGAATCTTTAGAAAATTTAATAGCATTTTCAATTAAATTTAAAAATACTTGCCTCATTCTTCTTTGATCTGCAAATACACTTGGCAGATCAGATGGAATATCAGTATCAATTTCAATATTCCTTAATCTCCAGAATTTTTCTAATTCGAGTATTACTTCAGCACTAATATTACCTAAATCAATTTTCTGAGGATTAAATAATGCTTCCCATTTAGTTGTTCCAACCTCTAAAAGATCCTGAGATAAGAGTTCAATCTCTTCAAGACGTCTTTTAATAACCTCCTGCAATTTTGAAATATCTATTTGTCCGAGTTTTTGACTTTGAACAGCCAAAGTAGCAGCAGTTAAAGGAGTTCTTAATTCATGCGCGACCATTCTTAATAATCTTTCCTGAGATTCTATTCTTTTTGTTAATGTCTCATTTTCTTGTCTTAAAACAAGAAGTTCGTCTTCCAATAGAAATTCTTTTTGGGTTCTTGTTGAATCAATTTTAGATGGCTGCAAATTAATCCCAAGATTTTTTGTTAAGCCTTCCTGTGACCACCTTGGCAACCATTTTTGCAACTGAGAGAAAATATTACTTCCAGCAAATATTTGCTTTGGAGCTGGGGAAACCTTTATAAGAGCAGGAATAGCGACTAATCTATGTAATTCAAGTAATTCTGGTTGCTCTGTGGGGTCTGAGATCTGAAGAGATGTCTCAAATTCACAATCATCTGATTCTAAATAAGCTATTAGGGACTTAATATCATTACTAGAAAGTTGATTTCTAGCTGCCACCAGTATTAATTTTAGCTCTTTTTTATCATTCAAATGAATTCCTCTGAAGTGTTGAAAAGCTGTTAATCCTTATAAACACCTTAAGATATTTTTTTTTATTTTACAGATAGGCTATTAAATAAATAGAACTTTTTTATAAATGGTTGCTATTAATCCAAAGAAAAATTTACATTTTGGTGAAAACCCTCCTGAAATCAACTTAAATAGTAATTTAAAAAGGTGGTTTTCTAGGAATATTGGATTATGGAAATCTAATAGAACATATTTTCTCGATGAAGCACAAAAAACTTATAATTTATGTATGAATATAAATATTCAAGCTCTCGAAAGTAAGTCCGAATGGGAGTCGCATTATAAATTTACTTGGTATCCAGAAAAAAAATATAATTTCTTTGACGAAAATCCCCAGTACACAGAACGAGGAGAAATGCATGCATTTTTAAAAGGCCATCAACTTAAGAGGGAAAAATTTTATTTAAGTAATGATGAAGGTATTTCAAATATTAAACAAGTCGACGAACACGAAATGATTTTTGAATCTTCTTACAAAGATTGGTATATTGTTGAA